>NZ_JANQDG010000033.1:0-15356 GCF_029891665.1 Anabaenopsis sp. FSS-46
ACTTCTTGTCTGTTTTAGTGTTTTCTCCAGATAGTCTGCACTTTCGGTAATTTCTATTTTTAGCTGACGTGCCATTTTTGTCTTGTCTCACTTAACCCTCATATCTCTATTATATGCAACTTCAATGTAAATTGATATAAGTCAACAACTATTTTAATTTGGGGGGCATCGTGACAAAACTGGGCAACTTCCCAAGCATTGTCTAAAAGGTACTGCTTACCGCTAGTGGGTAAGGTTGGATACATGGTTTCCACACCAAGAACAATCCCCCGCGTTTGGCAAAGTTGGTGGAGGTGATGGACGTTTCCGAGAAAGTTAGCATAAGCTTGGGCGCGTTCTGTGCCGATGGGGAAATGTCCTCCATGCACAGAGTAAGCTGTAATATCTAAATCAGCTAACCAGTCTGTCATGCGCTGGAAATATTTCCAGTCTTGGGGTTGCGCTAGATTGAAGGTTTGGTGGCGCTCCCCCCAAACGAAGGCATGGTGCGATCGATAGACCATTCCTTGTTGCTGAAAATCTTGAATTGCCTGCACTGCATCAGCATCAGGTCGAGGTCCGATTGCCAGTTCAACATGGCGAATGCCTGCTTGCCACAACACCCTCAAAGCTTCACGGGTTGGCACTCCACCATAAGCAGACAAACTCAGATATAACTCCATCACAGTCTTGCTCCATAAAACTTATACAATTATTATTTATTTCCAGCTTCCACCAAGGTAGACGGCTACTTTTTGTCCACGGGCGTGCCTTCCACTCATAAGAGAGTGTACAAATTCAATTTGATCAGGGAATGAGGTAATAGGAGATTACTGCTGTGTTGATATATATTCAAAGCTTGCTGTTCTGGGCTTAAGGGCAAACAGTTTTGTGACATACCCCACCAAGATGCTTAATTCCTGAGCCAACTGGTTTGTTTCGGCTTCTGGATAATTTATCTCTCTCAACAAACCCTCCACATCACCTGAGATATAATAGTCAATTTGTTCTTTCAAAGAAGACTCTGTGGATTCATTGAGGTTGTAGATACGTTTGTAAGGCACTTCAATGCGATATTCCGTATCGCCTAACTTTAAAGACAGAGAATAGCTGTACAAGATATGGGTGCGTTCGTCATCATAGGCGTCAGGGTCTTCCAGAGTTTGATAATTGCTTATACCTATTGGTAGTTCAAGTGTTGCCAATAACCAGGTAGTTGGGTCTTCTGGGATGATAGTTTCAGATTTCCGAGTGTACCAGTTATTGCTTTTGTTCTGTTTCAACTCCTGCACAAATGCCTTCAATTCCGGTGTTGGTAGGCAACAACGAGCATCTGTAGCCAGGGCATCAGTGATGCGTTTCAGTTCTATTACCTGTGCTTCCAAAAGTGCTTGTTCAGAATGACGAATTTCTTGCATTCGTGCCTGTACTAGTTGTCGTAGAGATGCAATCTCTGGGTCAAATTGGCTGGCATGATTTTGTACCAATGCTTGATAATTGGAAAGCAGAGACTCCGAATTTGTCATAGCATTCCTCGCTACTTAATGAGTGCAAATTATTAAAGACTGTTGCAGGGGGAGTAATTTCTGCAAATATTATATAGTTTATTTGGCGTTGCTGAATCCAAGTATGAATCATGGGATAGCGAAGCGCTGCTGCAAGCAGATCGCCTCAAGTTTGCGGGCGCTACGCGCCCACAGCGCCACGGAACCTTACTTGAGATAATGTATTGTTTGACCCCTCCCTCACCTTTCCCTTATAAAGGGAAAGGGGACTGGATTTGATTGTTTTTTGTGTGTTGGGTGTGTTCGGTGTGTTCCCTAAGATAAAAATTACCTGTGGAAAACCTATCAAACATCCTCTAAAAGTAACCATGACCATCCGCCATGCGAATATCAATGATTTACCCGCAATAGTAGCAATTTATAATGCAGCAATTCCCAGTCGCACAGCAACGGCTGATTTAGAACCAGTTTCTGTGGAAAGTCGCCTAACTTGGTTTCGAGGGCGATGTTTACAAAGACCAATTTGGGTGATAGAAGTAGAAGGGATAGTTGTAGGATGGCTAAGTTTTAAATCATTTTATGGGCGGCCAGCTTATGATTCCACAGCCGAAATTAGTATTTATCTTTCCCCTGCTGTGCATAGATGTGGCTTAGGGGGGAAACTCCTAGACCAAGCAGTTAAGGAAAGTCCGAACTTAGGAATAAAAACACTTTTAGGTTTTATTTTCGCCCATAATCAACCGAGTTTAAACCTGTTTGGTAAATTCGGGTTTAAACAATGGGGATATTTGCCGCAAGTTGCAGAACTTGACGGCATTGAAAGGGATTTAATAATTATGGGACTACGAATTTAAGTAGTTTACCTTTTCTGCAACATCCGGCGCTGGCGAGGTTTATCAGACTGGGGTTTGTGTAGTGGTAGTATATCCGCTTCACTACTTTCGCGGGCTACCCGAATCAGCAAGGCAGCACCTACTAGGCTGGAAATGATAGAATTACCACCATAGCTAAACATGGGTAGGGGTAAGCCTGTGGTGGGTAATGCACCCGTGGCTACGCCAATATGTAGTAATGATTGTCCGACAATTACAGTTGTAATGCCAATGGCTACTAGTCGGTTGATGATATTCTTGGACTTTAATGCTACGATTAATCCTAGAGTGGCGAATAAACCTAAGAGGAGCAACAGTAAAATACTGCCAAGAAAGCCAAATTCTTCAGCAAAGATCGAGAAAATAAAATCAGTGTCCTGAATAGGTAAATAAAATAGCTTTTGCTGAGAGAGTCCAAACCCCACCCCCGATGTTTGACCAGAACCTATTGCTAGCAGACTTTGTACTAGTTGGTAGCCATCACCTGTAGCATCAGCCCAAGGGTTGAGGAATGACATCACACGGCGGCGCTGGTACTCTTTGATGCTGATACTTATCAGGGCTAATAGTACTCCACCGACTGCTGTACCGGCCAAATACTTGTAACTGACTCCCCCTGCTAAAGCAATGAGCCAAATAGTCATACCACAAAGTGCAGCTGTACTTAAGTTAGGCTGGGCTAGGATACCTAAAAGCACTAGACAAAACACAGCTAACCAACTTAAGCGTATTGACCAACTCAACTTTTCCCACTGTCCAAACAGTCGCGCACTTTGCAGCACTAAGAAGGGTTTAATTAATTCTGATGGTTGTAGGGGAATCGGCCCGATGGCTATCCACCGCGCTGCATCAAAGGCTTTTTTCCCGACTCCTGGTATTAATGTCCCGAAGATTAACAGCAGAAACAGGGCTATAAACCAATGAGAATTTCCCAACATTCTGCGGATGGGAAGATTGACAATGATGTTAAATCCCATCAGGGCAAAGAAAACCCAGGCTAATTGACGCTTAAAATAGTACAGTCCATCTCCCAGACGCATTTCAGCTACGGGATAGGAGGCTGAAAACAGCACGATTAATCCCACAAACAGCCAGATAAATGTGACCCAGCGCAGCAACCTGGCTTCTAAGGCCCAGGTGGAGACAGAATTATCAAAAATGGGAATCAGGAAACGTAGATTCACGATGAGGTAAATTAAAAGTTAGACATAAACTTGGTAATTGTTCACTTTTATAACTCAAAATTTTCTCGACTGCTGGCAAAGTAGGGTTATTATCAAAGTCTTTCCGTGTGTCTCATGAAGTACACCCCAATTTGTTACCTGCTCCCCGTTACCTGTTACCTGTTCCCTAATTTAGTAAAAAAAGAGGTCTATCTTGACCTCTTGACAACTCCCTAGAATGATGTTTTTTTTTGATATTAATTACATCAACCCAGCATTAGTACCTTGCTTACCGGTTGCTAGTTCTACTTTGACAATTTTGCCACCCATTTTTTGAATGCGTTGCTGTTCCCGGAACCAGTTTTCGTAAGGAACTAGTTTGGTAAAGTAAGTATTTTGTAACTCTCTTTGGGTACGAATTCGAGTTTGACTAGGGACACAAGCAGTAACTTTAAACATACGCGCCATATCTTATAGTCTCCTATGGTGATTGTGAAAAGTTTTTTATTTGAAAAAAAAATGGGAGTGTATATTCTATCAAAACATTTAAATCAATCACTCCAAGTCTGGAAATTAACTATCAATACCAGACCGCTAACACTCATTCACAAGATAAGCGGTAGAACGTTCTAGCACTCATAATTAATTTCCAGACCTTAATCAACCCGCACCTAATGTGTTAAGTGCAATTGGGTCTTAGCTCAAGCCAGAGGAGATATAGTCTAAGTAAACGCCCATTTCTTTACCAGCGTCGGGGCCTACTAAACTAGCGGTTACTTCTTTGATGGCTTGGATAGCTTGTACTGTAGCACCTACGGGAACACCCAAGGAGTTGTAGGTTTCTTTCAAGCCATTCAATACGCGCTCATCTAGGATGGAAGGATCGCCAGCTAGCATTGCGTAGGTAGCATAACGTAGGTAGTAGTCCAAGTCGCGGATACAAGCAGCATAGCGACGGGTGGTGTACATATTACCACCGGGACGGGTGATATCAGAGTACAACAAAGATTTAGCTACTGCTTCTTTAACGATCGCGGCGGCGTTAGCACTGATGGTGGTAGCAGCACGGACGCGCAGTTCACCGGTGGAGAAGTAGCCTTTGAGCTTTGCGAGAGCTGCAGTGTCCAAGTATTTACCTTGAACGTCTGAAGCGTTAATGACAGAGGTAATTGCGTCTTGCATGTTGTTATTTCCTTATTTCCAATCGTATTGCAATACTTACGTTTCAGCAGAAGTAAAAACCGCTTCAGCTTACTGCATCGCACCGACGAGGTAGTCGAAGTAAGCGCCAGCTTCACCAGCGTCTTCAGCAGACAGCAAGCTAGCAGCAACATTCTTCATCGCGTTAACGCCACCAGCTACAGCGTCAATAGGAGTACCGAGGGATTTGTACATTTCCCGTACACCTACAACACCGATTTCTTCGATGGGGGTAACATCACCGGAAACGATTCCGTAGGTTACTAGGCGCAGGTAGTAGTCTAGGTCACGCAGACAGGTAGCTGTCATTTCTTGACCGTAAGCGTTACCACCAGGAGATACAACGTCAGGGCGCTTTTGGAACAACTGGTCACCAGCTTGCTTAACAATGCGCTCGCGGTTGTCGGTCAAAATTTGAGCGATGCGGAGGCGACGTTCACCACCGGAAACAAAGCTCTTGATGCGGTCTAGTTCGCCGGGGCTAAGATAGCGGGCTTCTGCATCAGCATTCACGATGGACTTCGTGACGATACTCATTAATGGATTCCTCCAGTACTAATGAAACCAGAATTTAATTAAACTGGTACGATTTTAAGTTTGGCAGTAGCTGAGTTTTTTGGTTTTTCCAGACTCAACAGTGCTATGGCACTGCGAACCTGCCGAGAAATCAACTACCTTCCGCAAAACATTTTCCGGCATTATGTTCACCATTTATCACTCTTGTTAATACTTTGTAATATTAATTCTTAGTTTGAACAGTGATTTTTGCCGGAAAGCTTGATTATACAAGATATGAGGGAGAGATTGGGGAAAAGTAACTATCATTTCCCGGCTCCCTCCTCAATACCTAGCGATCGCCTGGTCTACCTGTCAATACAGCAGGTGATAAACTAGACCAAGATTGTTTCACCAAGTCAGCAGCCGCTTGCACACTACCAAGGTAGTTACCCGCAGGTAGTGATGGGTAGCGCTGATAAGGTACTACATCTTCACCAAAGTAGCGAGCATATTCAGCACTATCTACAATTGCTTCTACAGCTGCTCTTAAGCCGCTATCAGCCAGCAACTTGTTATATTGGCGGATTTCCCCCTGGGTAGCTGGTGCGCGTCCCAATAGATGACGGAAGAGGAACTCAATCACCTTGGTATTAGGATAAGGGGTATAGAAGCGCTTGCGGTAGATTTCTGAACTAGCCAGTTCCCGGACAAACTCCCGCACAGAGATTTCCCCGTTGCGCAGTTTGCTGTCTAAGTTAGAACGGCGGTAGTCCTGGGGAACTTGACCGCTAAATACATCTAAAACTTGACAGTAAGCCGCATCAATTACTAGCTGTTTCTCCCCTGGATTTGCATCTACAGTCATGCGGTGAATCCGTGCAGGTTTGCGGCGACTTGTACCTACACCCACTTCCACAGACTGACCGCGACCGTCATTGAAAGAACGACCCAACTCAATGAATAACGGCTTGGTTTTATCCATTTGCTTGGCTTGGGCTGCCAAATCTGCGATCGCCTTAGCCAAAATGGGGGTATTTGCCGATGCTATCCGAGGCTTGACAGTCTCAAAGCTAGGTACAACCAAATCATTATTTTGCTTGGTCAGCTGATTGTAAAGCTTTTCGGTATTGGGGAAATTAGCCGCGGGTAGAGTGGGGAAGCGACGGTAAGGAACCGTATCTTCACCGAAAGCTTGGCTATATTCCACACTCTCTACCATGGCATTAATAAAGGCGCGAATCCCTTGGGTAGCCAGAATTTGGTTATACTTACGGATTTCAGCCTGGTCTATTGGCGCACGTCCCAAGAAATGCTTAGTACCCAACTCAATTACCTTGGTGTTGGGATAAGGTGTATAGAACTCCTTCAAATACAGGTTAGAGTAACCCAGACCTGTAATAAATTCCTTCACACTAATTTCGCCATTGCCCAGCTTACTTTCCAAAGCTGTAAACTCATTCTTGACGATGTAGGGCGCAACATCCCGTTCAAAGATTTGGCGATAAGCAGCACTAATCACAGTTTGCACCGCCACCTTATTGATGGTATTTGCTACCAACTTAAAGACTTTGGTTTGTTCGCGCTTCTTAGTGACACCTTGATTAATGCGGAATTGAATATCTGGTTCTGTGCGGTTTTCCTTAACTGTACCCAGTTCCACAAACCGTGGTGTTTCCACCTTCTCAACCTTACCAGTACCCACATCTTCGCGAATACTACCAACCCGCAGATGGCGTAAAGACACACCCGCCGGAGTTAAATAGCGTTCATAAGGTACTGTATCCTCACCAAAGGCCTCGCTGTACTCTGGAGTATCGAGGATAGCATCTACCAGAGCGTAGAAGCCCTTCTTAGCAGCAATGTCAAAATACTTGTTATTCTCTTGACGACCGTAAGTCGGACGACCTAACAAACGGCGGTGGATGTACTCAATAGATTTACAAACATACAGAGATGTCCAGTACATCTTGCGGAATAAATCCGACTTCGCCAACATCCGCACAAACTCTCGCAGGGAAATTTCGCCATTTTCCAGCTTAATTTCTGCCACCTTCAGCCGTTGACCTTCGTAAACATCACGGCCAAAAACTTGCAGGTAAGTAGCTTTAATGACTGCTTGGGTAGAGCTTTCTGAGAACTTGACGCTCACACCCTGTCCGCCCTTTCTGCTGAGAGTCGCGGGGATTTGGTCAAGTTTAAACACCTTGCGCCCCAAAGTTCCCGGAGCTTCGCCCCGCGCCTTGGGATTACTTAATTGGTTATTAATACCAGGACCTTGGTGAATCAAGATGCGGCGGGTATCCTTCCCAAAAGGAGCCGGACTACTGCTGGGGTTGCGGGTTTCTTTCGGGAAAATCGCCCCAAATTGAATTTCCAATGGGTCATTACCAGAACCATAAGGATGTTGGTCTGGTAGTGGCTGTTCGTAAGCTGCAAAGGTAGTAATAAACTGAGGTACTTTGCGGAAAGGCGCGCTGTACTTAAACAGGTCTTGCTGGGGTCCCCAGTTACGACATTCTTGGGCTTCCTGACCCAAACCACGCAAGTAGGGTACTGTTTCCTCCCCAAAGTAATCGCCGTATTCCTGAGAATCTACCAAAGCATCTACTAAAGCTGGTAGACCACCATTAGAAATGATTCCAAAGTATTTTTGTACCTCTTCCCGGCTGCTTGGCCCCCGTCCCAAAATGTGACGGAAAGCTAATTCAATAACACGGCTGTTAATAAAAGGCTGGTAAAACTGTTTTTGGTAAAGGGGAGATTTAGCGAGACGGCGGACAAACTCCTTCATGGAGATATCGCCATTTTTGACCTTAGATTCTAGGTCAGAGATTGACAAACTATAGGCGCGGGTAATATCACGCTCAAAAATTTGCCGATAGGCTGCTTTGATGACCTCAATTTTTTCACTAGCTGATAAACCAGGCTTCATAGCAAACTTAGGTCTTCTTTCTGCTGCTACAGAGTAAATTTGTGGCAGTTGTAACCCTTGTTGGTCTGCTGAAGGACGTTGACGCAGCTTGTTAGAAGGTGTAGGTGCTTTGAACTCTGTGAGCAATACATCCATGTATTGAGACACAATTTCTGTGGCCTCAGCATCTTTGCGGAAATAAGACAGGGAAGCTGATTTAATTTCCTGCAAAGCCACAATGGTAGCTTCTGTAGAGCAAGCATTTTCGATGATTTCCCGCAAACCCCGTGTATTCACCACGATGATATTCGGGTCACCAGCCACAATGGCATAGGTAGCATAGCGCAAGAACCAGGACAAATCCCGCAAGCTCTTGGCCATGTTGCTCGGACCATAACGAGCGACGTTGATGGGTCTAAAGCCGGGAGGTGTGGGACCACCAGCAGAAGAGTTAAAGATAGAACGGAGATTTTCTAGGAACCCGCCACGACTTTCAACGTAGGTGACAGTCCCTAGTTTCATTCCTTCGGCGACACTTCCCTCAGAGCTAGTCCCTGCAGTAGCCATTGCTAGCTCTGGTTCTTTGGGCTTTTCTAAGAACGCCATGGGTGAACCACCCACAAAAATCCGGTTAGCCGCACGAGATACGATAATCTCAGAGTTTTCTGTCAGGGTTTGCGCAATTGCTAAACGTTTCGCACCAGAGGCAAAATAGCTAGCCAGTTCGCTTAGTTCACCTCTACCCAAAAAGCGGTCTTGTTGTTCCGCTTGGGAAATTGTTGATACAGTCAGGGTTTGATACAGTTGCGGACGCGCAACTGAGCTTCCACCACTTGCCTTAACACTCATCGAATTTGTAAAACTCCCATGATAATTATTTATGTGTTAAGTCTGGGTTGTTTTGAGGCTTGACACATAGGTGTGATTATGCATTAGGAGTACCGCCTGCAAAACTGCCAGTAAATTAACCCAGTTAGCTTTAGATTAGAACGTTTTGCGGTTACTCTGTTAATTTATTAAGAAGTATGTAGAATTTATCATCTCCCAGCCTGATCACCAATAAGTACATATTCTCATTCAGGGCTAAAACTGCTGGTAGTACAGAAACGGCAGAAAAAATCAGCATACTTTTTGACAAATATAGAATTATTTAATATTTATTTAATATTTGAATTACATAAATACTTTAGTATTATAAAATACCCCAGTTCCTCTATAACCCCACATCCGCCAGATGTTTCATGGCTCTTAATTTCCGCGAGAATTACTAAAACGAATAATTAGATAGCTCATAGATAAGGCCAGAATAGCTAAACCTAAACCAATGATGTCAACCCCCCGCACCTTCTCTAAATCTAAAATAATAATTTTTCTAGATACAGCAATTAGGGAGGTGACAATAACTAACTCTACTTGAAAAACGTGTCTCCTCAGATAAGCTGTAATATTTTCTAATATTTCTAAAGCAATTAATATATTTAAAAATAGCCCAAAGACGTGAAATAATTTCGTATTAATATAGCCATAGGGGGTAGTTAATACTTCCTTAATTATAAAAAATCCTAAATCTAGGATGGCCACCAAAATCACTAATACCATCAAGATAGATAGAATTTTAGATACTATCACCTCCACGGTTTCAATCACGTGCATGAAATTTTCATCTCTAGTCAACATCAAAATACGTCTGATTAATTTCCTCATAACCGCACCCAAATGTAAATAAGCTAAATCACCCCAGAAATCAAATTACCATATAATAGGGTCTTAATAGAGTCTAAAAATTAATCAGCCATATTTGCATCAGCCTATTCATTTATCCTATCTTGGCAGTACAGAAGGTTAAATTATGTAACATAAATTACCATAAGATCGGATATATGGTACTGATTTGATAGTTGACATTAAAAATCACCTACTATCACCTACTATATTGAACAACATTATGCTCAATAAAATTCGCCAGTTTTGGGTTAAGTCTAGAAAAATCAATAATCAACCACTAAATAAAGTCAGTTTAGTAGTGATTATAGTGATTGATATTTTTATATTGATCAACGTCTTTACAGGATTGAGTGATATTAGTACATGGTATATCAGCCCATACCAGGCTTATCCCTGTTATTCACCATGGCAAGACTACAGAAACCAAGACAATGTAGATAAAGACTTTAACATTATCAACAGTTCATTATCCCAAAGCCCTGATCAACCCAGCCAAGAGCAAATTTACCAAGAAGTAGAACAGAGACATTTAGGTAAAGTGTCTCCAACTTGTTTAGAATATAGCAGATATCAAGACAAAATTAACAACCCTCAAAACCAGGAAATTATTAAAAGTATTGAGCAGCAACAAGCCAAGGTAAATCAATTAACAGAAACTAATCGCCAGATTCGGGCTGAATATCCCGCCACACTTTTAGAAAAAATTGCTGAATTACCCAGAGACCAGTCAATTAGCTTAGTAGATGCAGCCAAAGCTAAACAAAATTTAGATGCAAATAACCGGCAAATTTCTACACTAAAAGCTGAAATTACTCAATTAAAAACTCAAATCCTTACTAAACCAGAAAGCGCTAATTTTATAGAGTTTCTGAAGCAGGATAATAATTTTAAACCGGTAGAAGTAAATTATCAGCGGGCTTTATTTTGGTATCCCAGTATTCAACTGATTTTGCAGTCTTTGTTTTTGGTACCGCTAATTTTAATCGCTTTTTCAGTTCATAAATTTTCTGACCGCCGAGAATATGGGTTAATATCTTTAATTAGTTGGCATTTGCTGGTAATATTCTTTATACCCTTAATTCTGAAAGTCTTTGAATTTCTGCAAGTTGGGGTGTTATTTCAATTTATATTTAATATCGTCAGCAGAATACTCGGCGGGTTGCTGTTCCTGATTAGTTATGTTTACATATTGTTAATTCCCGTAGTAGGTTTTGGCATTATCCAGGTTTTTCAAAGAGTTATTTTAAATACCAAAGCCCAAGCAATTAGGAGAGTCCAGGAATCACGCTGTATTAACTGTGCGAAAAAAATCCGCAATCATGATGCCTATTGTCCCCATTGTGGTTATTATCAATATGTTGAATGTCCCAATTGCCACGATTTAACCTATAAGTATTTACCACATTGTTATCATTGCGGTGCTTCCCAAGATTCAACCACCAGTTGACCTCACCAACATCCCCGACTTTTGCGCAAAATATTCTCAGTTCCTCACAGATGATCATAAAAGTCGGGGATGTGATTTCCTGGGTGTGGTTACAGGTTATCCCTAGGTTTGTTAAGATTTGTTAAGTAATTGTCAAAAAGACTGCGATCACTGAATTTGATCCTCACTAGGGAGACCCCACCCAAGATTAGTCAACAAATTTGGGTCGGTCATTCCGGTTGGACTCTAACTTTAACTGCAAACCTTGCCAATCTTGCTGTTCAATCAGGTTAGTTAATTCATCTAGCCTTTGGCGATACTGATGTAGTGAACTCAGTAATGCTTGGCGGTTATATTGTGCCATCATTACTCCTAATTCCGGATTACCGCCACCCACACGGCTGGTATCGCGAAAACCTGAACTAGCAAGGTTTTGGGCTAGTTGCAGTACTTGGGAGTCTGTTTCGCCCATACAAGTAGCAATTAAGGACGCACTCACCATGACAGGTAAATGGGAAATTAAACTCACCGCTGTGTCATGTTGCTCCGGTGGGCAATAATAAAGATTAGCCCCCAGCGATCGCACAATTTCTGCTATAAGTGAAATTGCTGTTTTGGGTGTGGTAGCATCTGGTGTCAAGACATAGGGTCTACCCATAAATAAATGCCGTTGAGCCGCATCTATACCACTATCTGTTGTTCCGGCCATGGGATGACCACCAATAAAATTTTCCCATATGGGGGCGATTTTCTCGACTATGGGGGCTTTAACTGAACCAACATCAGTGATCACAGTAGTGGCAGGTAAATAATTAATTAGCTGCTGGAATTGCGGTATAATCATCCCTATGGGTGTACAAATAAATATTACATCTGCGGCGGCTAATAAACTCATGTCCACAGATGCTTGATCAACAATACCAAGAGCGATCGCACGTTCACAGGTAGACTCCTGACGAGTCACCCCTAAAACATCATAACCGAGCGATCGCAAATCATAACCCAAAGAACCACCGATGAGTCCCAGTCCTAGAATCCCAATTTTCATCTTCTTAGATTTTAACTATAGGGTTAGTGTAACTATTCAAGCCAGAAACACTATATGTATTTTGTGCATACATCAACAATACTTGTGTCACACTTATTAGAGTACTATTCAAAATTATGGAGCAAGTAAATGCGTGCCTTTAATAGAATGATGGGTCGAACTCGCTATGTAGTTTGTCGCTTGTTTTTACATCTAGCAGGCTCTGAGGTTGCACCGATTTTAGGAGTATTAAATAGTACAGCTAGGGATGCCATAGAGGCTGAAGGTGACCTGCAAGAACTGGGAGAAGGATTAGTGGAAATTTGCGAAACCCTCTTGCGATATGATCAAGCTTGGCTGTCTGCTGCCAATGAAGGCGACGTATTTTGGGATGAAGGTGAAGCGGGAGATTACGTCAACGAATTATTTAGTGATTCAGCCCAACGCTACGGCGCAGACTTTGATACCAGTTCCAATTCAGGTTCAGATCAATCTTTTTCCATACCTGTAACCCGGAATGTGATTGTGATGTTGACTGTAGCCTATGAAGGAGAAGTTCCCAATTTAGAAGCAGACTTGTCCAACATCCCCGCATTAAAAGATGGTTTAAAAGCTTTAATCAATCTGCACTATCAAGAAAAACTGCGCGCCATTCAAGTACATTTCTCCCCAGCACAGTTAGGAGATCAACTGACTAATGATCAGCTGTTGCAATATTACCCAGAATTAATTCCTTTGTAACTGGTTGGGTAGTCTCTACATTCCCACCCCCATAAAACCTTGTTAAGCTGAAAAATAGAACATAGTAAAACGCTCATGAGCATATTACGAAAATTTACAGTGATTTTTTTAGCACTGACTTTGTGCTTAACAACCGTAGCCTGTGGTAATTCTAACCAAACCACCCCTGAAACTAGAAGTGTTAGCCCCACCTCTACAGCTAGCAAGCTCAATGATGGTGAGTATCAGGTGCAACAAGCTAGTTTTGACGATGGCACTGGGGAGTATACACTGTTTTTACTCAACAGTAGACCCCCAACCTTTAAAACTGAAAATTTGCAAATGGCAAGGCTCACCGACGAACAAATCCAGGAGGGAAAAAAGACTTCTTTGAAGGTGGAAAACGGAGAACCCGCCTTGTATATGACCGAAGACTTTAAAATTGAGTACGTCCACAACGTCACTGAAACACAAACCAATCCCCAAACAGGACAACAAGAAACAGTGGTAGTGCGACGAGAAAGCAACTTCTGGGCACCTTTTGCCGGCGCTGTAGCTGGTAACATCGCCGGTCAGGTAATCGGTAATATGTTATTTAGACCCCAATACTATGTACCCCCTGCTTATCAATCAGGGGGGGTGCTAACTGGTTACGGTGGTTATGGTAGTACCTATAATCAAGCAGTGAATAACTATCGGACTCGCTACAATGCACCACCAGCAGTGGAGCGCAACCGCACGAATTTCCGCACCACAGGTAACATTAGAAGATCATCCCCTGGTAGTTCAACTGTACGCACTACACCACCGACGAATACCACCAATCGCCCATCTGGTTCGGGTTTTGGTAGCAGTAATCTCAGACCTTCTAATAGATCCGGTACCACTAGACGCAATACTGGTACTGGTTTTGGTTCTGGTGGACGTTCTACACGTAGTCCCAGTCGCTCTTTTGGTTCTGGTAGAAGAAGGTAAAGCCGGCAGCACGCTACGCCTTAGCGTGCCGCAAACACTCCTAGTTAGCTGTAGCAACCACCGGTTGAGGCCAACGTCTCACAGCCTGACCAATCACTGCTAATTCCTGCATTAAGGAATCAAAACGTTCTGGTGTCAGAGATTGGGGTCCATCAGATAAAGCTTTGGCTGGGTTGGGGTGGACTTCAATCATCAGGGAATCGGTTCCAGCTGCGATCGCAGCCATAGCCATTGCTGGCACAAAATCCGACCAGCCAGTACCATGACTTGGGTCAATCATAATCGGTAAGTGAGTGAGCTTCCGCAATACCGGCACAACTGATAAATCTAAAGTATTGCGAGTGTGTTGGCGGTCAAAAGTCCGAATTCCCCGTTCACATAGAATTACATTGGAGTTTCCCGCCGCTAAAATATATTCAGCTGCCATCAACCAATCTTCAATAGTAGCAGCCATGCCTCGCTTTAATAGAACTGGTTTTGGTTGCGCCCCCACCTTTTTGAGCAGGGAGAAATTTTGCATATTCCTAGCTCCCACCTGGATCACATCAGCTACCTCGGCGATCATATCCAGTTCCGCAGCATCCATAACCTCAGTAATAATACCTAAACCACTTATTTGCCGTGCCTGAGCCAGCAGTTCTAAAGCACTCTCACCATGACCTTGGAATGCATAGGGCGAAGTGCGAGGTTTATAGGCTCCACCACGTAAAAACTTCGCTCCTGCGGCTTTCACCCGCTGGGCGGTTTCCACGATCATTTCTTCATTTTCTACCGAGCAAGGGCCAGCAACAACAACTAGGGGATGGTCTTCTCCAAATACAACATCACCATTGGGAGTATTAACCACTACCTCTGAGGCTTGTCCATTTCGAAACTGGCGGCTCGCCCGTTTGTATGGTAACTCCACCCGCAATACCTGCTCGATCCATGGGCTGAGTTCCTGAATCTGTAACGGGTCTAAACTGGCTGTTTCACCTACCAGACCAATTACCACCTTGTGTTGACCGATGATTTTTTCTGGTATAAGTCCCCAGGTAGTAAGTTCCTGGCTAATGCGGTTGATTTCCATTTCTGGGGAACCGCTTTTCATGACTATAATCATATAAAATTACCTGATTATTTGAATCAAACCGATACTTTTTTGCTAACATTCACTAACAAATACACTCTTTAAGAGAGGGCGTATCAACCAATGCACGGAGGAAAATCCCTCGCGCACCATTTATGTCCCGGCTCATTACCCGCCCATCAGATGGAGACTTAACGAACTTAGCACCACCAAGGTTGGGGATGATTTCACCAGTCCAACTGACTGTTTTTGATGTGTACGCTTCGTTAACATCCATCACTACTTT
>NZ_JANQDG010000034.1:0-11093 GCF_029891665.1 Anabaenopsis sp. FSS-46
GTTTTTAATATGATCTGTGAAGGCAAGACTACCGAAGACAAGGAAGGAAAGTGGACAAGGAAGATTTTATCCGGACAATGGTCTTTTAATGGGCTATTTTTCTTACTAAGAATACAGACTTTGTACTGTTTTTCTCCCTGGCCACCTTGTCCACCTTGTCCACCTTGTCCACCTTGTCTTGTCCTTGTAAGGGGAGGGGACTGGATTTGATTGTTTTTTGTGTGTTCCCTGTTCCCTAAGATAAAAATTACCTGCGGAAAACTTACCAAACAACCTCTAACCTTTTGATTGGATTTTTTGCACCAAATCATTAAACGGGTGCCAATTATTCTCTTGGGCGATCGGTTCCCAAACTGATTCAATAATTGGTCTTAATAAAGCCGTCTGGGGATTATTCTCAGCGAGGGTTTGAGCAATTATAGGCATCCGCTCTAGATCCAAAGAACTGAGAATTTGATGATACAGTAAGCACCAGTTCTCAAATATCTGTGATGCACCTGATGTCGGGATAACATCTGCACCGTTCATGACCATCTCTGGCTCATCTCGCCATTTAGCAGTAAAAGTCCGGGTTATTTCCCAGAAAAATTGGTGATAACCAACTTGGCTATCTTGTAAGAATTGAATTGTTAAATTTAAGAGTTCATTTGCTGCGGGTAAATCTAACTGCTCAAAACCCAACTTTTTCAACATTAACGAGCGGTATTCATCTTGATAATACTTATTGAACTTTCCTAGGGCTGAATCCATTTCTGTTTTGTCAATGATTGCTTGTAATGGTTCCTGAAGCAGTTCTAAATTCAATTGACAAATACTGGGTTGATGGCTATAACAGTAACGTCTATAGTAGTCGAAATAAGCGGCTGTAAAGTAGGGGTCATAAGTAGGAATGAAAGCATAAGGGCCATAGTCAAAGCTTTCCCCTGTAATTGACATATTGTCAGTATTGAGGACTGCATGACAAAAACCAGCCGCCATCCACTGGGCTACTAGTTGCGCCACCCGTTTGACTAGTTCGGCATAAAATAAAACATATTGATTGAGTTCGGGCTGTAAATGGGGGTAATAATACTCAATTACATGGTCTAAAAGTTTTTGAGTTAAATCTGGTCGTTGGAAATAATGCAAACGTTCAAAAGTACCAAACCGGATATGGGAACTGTTCACCCTGACCATGACAGATGACCGTGTAGGCGAAGGTTCATCACCCCGCCACAGAGATAAACCAGTTTCAATCATGGTCAAACAGCGAGAGGTACGTACTCCTAATTGGTGTAATGCTTCTGCTGCTAAAACTTCTCGGACTCCGCCCTTAAGTGTCAGCATTCCATCACCACCACGAGAGTAGGGTGTTTTACCAGAACCTTTAGTACCAAAGTCGTATAACTGGCCATCAGCACCCCGGACTTGTCCATAAAGAAAGCCTCTACCATCACCCAAATCAGGGTTATATGTACCAAATTGATAACCGTGGTAACGTAATGCTAATAATGGTCGGCGTTCCTGGAATTTACCAAAGGCGTTAATAAAATTCTTGTCTGTAACGGCGTGGGGGTCTAGCCCCAAAAGCGGTAAGAGTGAATCATTGCGCCAGCGTAAAATATGTTGGGGAAAATCAGCTGCTATTACCTCGTCGTAGTAGTCATCACCCAAAGATTCTAATGCTGGTTCGTAGTTGAGGGTGAGAAAAGGATTATGAGAATTTTCCTTATTGGGGGTTTCAGCTAGATTCATCGGGAGAAATGCTAATTGATTCTACCTTTTATCCTACCGCAGTGAATGTGAACTGTATTACCACCAACATCACTACCCATAAACATCAAAAAATAGCTGACTGTGAATTTAACCTTTACGCCCTTGCGTAAAACTCAATTCATATTTTCACTGAGCAAAGCCCAGAAAAAGTAGTATAAATTAATTACAGCCTTCCTATTCATAAAAGAATCTTTGCCAATGCATCCCACTAAAACAGTTACTGTACCTACTCGCGTGATCGGTTTAATTAGCGGTACTTCCGTAGATGGTATAGATGCTGCATTGGTGGAGATTTCTGGTAGTGATTTAGATTTACAGGTTGGTTTAATCGCTGGGGAAACATATCCCTATCCGGCTGAATTAAGAGAAAAAATATTAGCAGTGGGCGCTGGTGTTGCCATTTCCATGGCAGAATTAGCAGAAATAGACGATGCGATCGCCTGTGCTTTTGCCCAAGCAGCTCAAGATATCCAAATCGGTCACCAACCAGCTAGTTTAATTGGTTCCCATGGTCAAACTGTTTACCATCGACCCGCAGACACAGACGCATTTAACACTACATTAGGTTACAGTCTGCAATTAGGCCGAGGTGCTATAATTGCCCATCTCACAGGAATTACCACTGTGAGTAACTTTCGGAACGCGGATATTAATATTGGCGGTCATGGTGCGCCCCTTGTACCGAGAGTTGATGCTTTTTTACTCGGTGATTCAGTGGGGGGACGTTGCATTCAAAATATTGGTGGAATTGGTAATGTCACTTACCTTCCCCCTCGTGGTGATGATTGGCTTTCCCAAATTCGCGCTTGGGATACTGGCCCGGGAAATAGTTTGTTGGATTTGGCAGTAGAATATTTAACTGATGGTGGTCAGTCCTATGATGAAAATGGCAATTGGGCTGCTAGTGGTGTTCCTTGCTACTCATTGGTAGAACAATGGCTAGAGCAAGATTACTTTCATCTACCCCCACCCAAGTCTACGGGGCGCGAGTTGTTTGGTGTAGCTTACTTACACCAATGTTTGCAAGATGCTGAACCCTACCAACTCAATCCAGCTGATTTACTGGCGACACTCACAGAACTTACTGTTGGGTCTATTGCTCACAGTTATCGGAGTTTTTTACCCCAAATGCCCCGGCAGGTATTATTATGTGGTGGGGGTAGTCGCAATCTGTATTTAAAACACAGGTTACAGTTATTACTGCCATCCCTGTCGGTTTTGACTACGGATGAGGTGGGCTTAAATGCTGATTTTAAAGAGGCGATCGCTTTTGCCGTTTTAGCCTACTGGCGACGGTTGGGACTTCCTGGTAACTTACCATCAGCCACCGGCGCACCCAGCGAAATACTTTTGGGAGAAATTCATTTAAGAGCATATGGGAAAGAAAACTTATCAAACAACCTCTTAGACAATGGGTGTGGTTAAGATCCCCGACTTCTTTCGGTATGGGGGATAGTCTAATATAGTTAGTCCAGAAGTCGGGGATCTGAAAACAATTCTCCCTGTAGAGTGTCTGGTCGGCTTTGAGCTGCTAGGCGACAAATTTCCCCCCAGGAAATTACCAGACTGTTATAAGCAGTGGCCTCCTGTCTCCAGCCTTTTTTGTCACAAATGTTATATAACCGATAGGTTAAATCTCGTAAGATTTCCCACTCACCCTTATACTCAGATAATACCGCAGCAGCGCCCGTTTCTCCTTTTTTATCCAAAGTGTAGATTAGGTGTTGGGTAATCAACCAATTACACCCCATGGGGTTGCAATTCTCTGGTAACTCTCCCCGGCGCAATAGTCGCACCTTTCCACCTTCAGCAAACAGAATACCCCCATTCACCAACCCTTGAACACTGATATTTTTAGCTTTAGATAAAGTTTCCGCCTCCCCATAGATTCCCTCATTAAATTGATGTTGTTCAAACCAGATCAAAGCCCAACTGGTCTCTAGGTCAAATTCTCCCTCCTGTTCCGTCAGGTATTCATCCAACATTTGATTAATGAATTGTAGGGCCGTACGTACCGCCATAGCAGAACCGTCAGCGTCTAGGATTTTAGTGTAACGGGAGAAAATACCCATACCCGGACCAATGCTAGCTTGGGCTAAATCCACCGGTGCGATATTATCTTGTTGCAGTTTTTCCAGTGCTGCGGGGAGTTCCCGCTTGAGTTGCTGCAGAAATTGGCGACGGGTGACGGAGGGGGCGGTTTCTGGACGGGGACGACAGACAAGGACAATGGAAGAGGCCAGGGCGTTGGTTCCAATACCTACGCTGCGGTTACTTAATTCTGTTCGCATTGGCCAAGTACTCACAATAGTAAAACCAGCTTGGATTAAACCCTCTAGCATGGTTTCCCAACCGGTGGAGGCGGTGACATTTTGGTTATTTTGACTGGTTTCTGTTTCTGACTGTTTAAAGGCGTAGTATATAGTAACTGGATATTCAGAATTTGCGGTTTCTCGCATTCTCCTAAAAGCTGCACCTAAACCAGTTTCAAAAAATTCTTTAGCTTGTTGTTTATCACCGCCAAATCTGTAGGGGGTGGCGACTAGTTCTTCTATTTTGGGTACTAGTAAGGTACTGCAAATTTGTGGGTAAAGTTTGCCAATGGAACGGCGCAGCCAGATATAAAAGAAGTCTGCTAAGTCTGCATAGCCAATGTTATCGTAGTATGGGGGGTCTGTGGAGATGACCGGAGAGTTTAAATGTAATTTTTGGGCTGCATTATGTTGTTTAACTAAGCCGGGGGTGTCGGTATTTCTTAATTCTATGACTGCTGATATCCAATCAACAGCACCGCCAAAGTTACCTGTAGAATCACTTAAGGGGTTAGCTTCTACAAAATCCCAGGTCATGGGAATAGCTTGACGGGCGAATGTATTTCGGATCGTATCACGCCCTGAATGCCAACTACATATACTAGAACAATAATCCGTTAATTTATCAACTGCAAACCCTAAATAAGTGGCGACAGCATCGGCGTAAGCCGTCGCACCCATACCCCCCTGGGAAAGTGGTAAGTTATCATCTGGGATACCCGCAGCTAGAGCATCAAGTTTGACTTGTTCTCTGGCGACCCTGACTAAATCGCTGAAGGTGGTTAAGGCGACAAGCTGACGGGGGGTAAATAAATCAGCGTGTTGGGTCATTCCATATAATTGCACACGAAAACCAAGGGCTTGTTCTGGTAAGTTACTGTCTGGTTTCCATTGTGGCTCTGCTGACAAAGCCACTTTGATCTGCTCCTCATTGGGGGGAATATACAGGCGTTGCTTTTGACCCTCCGTTACAATAGCCATTAACTGAGTCTGCATTCTTCCTGCTTTCCCCTCCTGGCGGATGTGGTCAAAGGGTACTGGTGTATTACAACAAATACACATCGCCCCTCTGCGGTTAACGGTTCCCTCCCGTGCTGTTCCTTCCCCGGTTTTGACTGTAAAACTCACCCTGGGGGGTTGGTGACTGCTATCAATTACAGGTTCTACCCAAGCTTGTTTACCCTTTTTGGTGGATAATTTAAAGGAATTTACTAAGGGCATTTGCGCCCCACAAGCGGGGTTAGGACATTTCACAGTCCGCGCCCACAACCAAGCAATTACGGTTGCTTCCCCACCGCCATGCTCCAGGGGTAAACTCACCTTGGGGTATAAATGGCCAATAGTTTTAAAAGCTTGGTTTCGCATCCATTCGCCATAATAGCCCACGTCGGCTGCTAACCCCTGCGCGCCGTACCATTGGAGGGCTTTTAACTTTGTTTGCGCTTCTGGGTTGACGGGGGGTTGATTCTGAAATTTGGGGGGAATTTCAATTAAGCCTTTAGTAATTAATACGGCGACAGGGTTAATATCACTACCATGGGCGACTAAACCTAGGCGTTGTCCTTCTAGGGGTATGGAACCACCACCACAAAAGGGGTCATAAACAGGAGGTGCATAGTTTTGTAAATATGTACGTACTTCTGCGGTGTCTGTGGGTGGTGTTTCGTTGCGACTCCAGGCTAAACAACGGGCGATTTCTTTTTGGGCGGTTTCGATAATTTCCCGGTTATTGATACTATCCCAAGAGACTAAACCCTTAACTACCTGCTCCGGTTTCCCTTTTTTGTCAACGGTAACAATTTTACCAATGATATCAAATAACCGTTGTCTTTCTTGTGCTTGATCTGCTTCTGTGGGGAATTTATCGGGGTGACTAGATGGGTCATCTACTAAGGAAGCAAATAATACCGCCCTACAAGTGGCTGTGGGTTTTCTTGACCACCATAAATGTAGTGTAGAAGGATGTCCGTGTCTAATGGATTTTTCCCTGGCTGATTCTTGGTTGATGGCTTCCAAGGGTAGGGCGACTTCTATTAATTTTTTTTTCATTATGATGGCACACAGAAGAATTTACCCAGGGAGTTTTAAATATTGTTAGTTATTTTAACTTGAGTGGGGATGTTGTTTACATTTAAAGGTCTTTAGGTAAAAGAATCAAGAGAGGTTTATTTAGGTCTAAGTCTGGGAAAATATATTCAGCAGACTTGAATGGTTCCCTAAATATATTAAGAAAGGTAGCTGGGGACTCTATCTTTGATGGAAACTCAGGGGAGTCTCAACAATGTAAAACTTTGTTAAGAAGAATCTATATTTAGTTGTCAGGTTGATTCATAAAATATAGAATTGGGATGAGTGACATTAGGAGGAACTGGTTTAATAACCAAATCAAAAGCTAATGAAAGCCATGGCATGAATCCTCTTAGAAGCAGCGCACCGCGAAGTGTGAAACTTTTAAAACTCAAGAATGCCTTAATTAACTTGGCTGTTGTCCAGCATAGGTTGCAAAACCCACCAAAAACAGCAACGTAGTTGAGTGTTTTGTGGTTTATGTGTGGGGATGAGAACCAATTAAAGGGCTTGAGCCAGTAGTGAGATGGTATTGTGGGAAAACAAAAAAACAGGAAGGGTAATCAACCTGTGTAAGAACGGCGATCTGCACCTTGACAATTGAAGAGGGGTTATATTCCATAGTTGTAGTTGTTTGGCACCGAATAGGTAAAATCTACCCTTCGGTAACCTGCTATGAGGCTACATGGAAGCTAGAGGAATCATAATTTAAATCAATCCAATTCTTGGAGCTAGTCCTAAGCTGACTATTTTAGAGACAAAACTATACTTATGTTGACAAGCATTGACATAAGTGAGTTAAGAAAATCGCCCACTTGATATATAATCCTACGACATCAAGTAAGGTACTTTGTTTAAGTTGACGCCCCATCATCCCCAGATCCTTTCCTTCCTGGAACTGAGCAAGAGAAGGAGGTCGTCCACTGGGACACAAACATTAACTACTCTATGCCATAGTGGAACCTGAATCTAAGCCCCATTGATGCTTGAGCAACTCTTGGTAAGTTGCTTCCCTGACCATCATCTGCTCATAAAGCTTAACCAAAAAGTCTTTTGCTTGGTCAGGACTCATGTTGTGTACCTGGGTAGCAAAAGAGCGGATGCTGAATTGCTGTTCCAAAGATAGTTGAATGGGTTGGTTCATATTAAACTCCGAGAAAGAGAACGGGTAAAATTGATCTCAATTACAGAATTAGCAAATGTATAATTAAAATTCAGTAGTGATTACACATTTGTACCTGTATATTAAGAAAGATAACAATTGTTTGCAGAATTGCCCACATCCTTATGGGTAGGGTTTGTATTTTGATGTCTTGCATTTATTTAGGCTAGGGGATGTATAACCTAGGTATACCCAAGGCAACTGGGGCAGATAATGGCTTTTGAGGTAGCATCGGCCATACATTGGTTGACAGTGTACTCATTGTCGCAGATCCTGTGGGGATTTGCTGACAGAGGAGTAGGAAACCTTAAGTTATTAACTGTGAATTATATTCGCCATATATGATTATGTGCAACAAGTAAATTAACCCGGTTTAATAGCAACCCCCAAGAGGTAGATTTGGAGGTTAAAAATATTTTTATCAATTTGTCAAGCATAAAAATGCTCAGACTGAACAAATTTCTGGAAAAGTAGTGAAAAACCCGGAAAAATAGTAATACAGTTGCTCTTGTTGAGCGTACTCTAAACTCTGTGTTGAGAAGCCGGAACAGCAATTGAGGATTTTCAGTCATTTGGGGTGAGGAAAATCCAAAATTGCCAATCTTAACTATTCTACAGACACCATGACTACCGTGATGTTATCATGTCCACCCTGGTGTTTGGCGGCTGTAATTAGCCCATGAGAAGCTGTTTTTAGTTCGGGAGAGTGGCGGAGGTGATCCGCAATTTGCTGATTATTCAGTTCTTCGGTGAGTCCGTCGCTACATATTAACAGGCGATCGCCCAATTGAACATCTAGGGGTTGGATATCAACTTGATGTAAGTCTATTCTGCCCAAACAACGAGATAATACATGGCGGTAGGGGTGACTTCGAGCTTCCTCTTCAGTAATATCACCGAACTTAATAGCCCGAGACACCCATGTATGGTCTTCAGTCACCTGTTGTAATTGGGACTCTCGAAACCGGTATAACCTGGAATCACCAACGTGAGCGCACCAAGGGGAATCTGAGGGGCGAAAAATCACCACCACAGCAGTAGTACCCATATCAGAGCGTTCAGGATGCTGTTGTTGATCCTCTAAAATGGCTTTATTTGCTTGCCATAGGGCATTTTCTAACAATTTGGGAGTGGGTTGATCGCTATTCCATTGGGAGAGTAAAAACCCTGTTATTTCGTCGGTGGCGATGCGACTGGCTTCCTCACCCCCTGCGTGTCCCCCCATACCATCAGCAACAATAAAAAATCGCCCATCAGGGTCGACATAGAAAGCATCTTGGTTACTAGAACGAACAAGTCCCGGATCGCTAGAACCCGTGAAGTTAAGTTTCATAATTTTTGAGCACAATTAATATGTCCGGTCATAACGGTCGAGGCGTGAAAGCAAGCGAATCATTATAACTGAGACTGCGGCTGCAATCAAACCAGCTAGCACCGCCGGCCATACATAACGATTAACTAATAAAATTGTAGCCGAAAGAGTGAATCCACTGATAATTAGGGCGTAGGTTGTGCCTAGTTGAATATTACTCTGTCTTCGGAGTAAACGCTCCGTTTCTATAGAACGCACACGCACACGCATATCTCCGCGTTCTAATTTTTCCAATGTATCTTCTAATCTCCGGGGTAACCCCAATGCAGTGCTACTAACTTGCACTGCTTGCCGACTTAACTCATTGATAAAGCTGTTATTATCAGAACCATTCATATTTGTTATTAGTTGCATGGCATATGGTTGGGCAACTTCCATAAAGTTAAACTCTGGATCTAAGCCTTTACCTACCCCCTCCAGAGTAGAAAAGGCTCGCATGACAAAAGTGAAGGTGGCGGGAAATCTAAATGGCTGATTATAGGCTATTTCATACAGGTCGTCACTGATGGCGGACACTGATTGATTTTCAAAGGGTTGGTCCATGAAATTGTCCAACATATATTGGACAGAACGCCGTACTGGACCCATGTCATCTGTAGGTGCGATCGCTCCTAGATTTATCAGAGATTGAACCACGCGATCGCCATCTTTTTGAGCGATTCCAAACAGCGTTTCCATCAGTCCTTCACGCACATTAGACTTAATTTGTCCCATCATGCCGAAGTCGTAGAAAATTAAATCGCCATTAGGACTCACCGCAATATTTCCGGGGTGAGGATCAGCATGGAAAAAGCCATTATTAAGCAATTGTAATAAGTAAGCTTGAGCGCCCTGACGTGCTAGCACCTTGCGATCTAAACCCGCAGCTTCTAAAGCCTCATATTGGCTAATTTTAATTCCGGGGACATATTCTAAAGTCAACACTCTAGGTGAAGCATAACGCCAATACACTCTAGGTACTTTTACCCATTCATAGCCGCGAAAGTTGCGACGAAAAGTATCAGCATTGCGACCCTCATTGAGATAATCAATTTCTTCCCAAAGAATACGACAACACTCATCGTAAATCCCTAGCCAGTCTCGCCCCCGTCCCCATTTGGGGTGGTTTTGAAAGTAGCGGGTAATACCCTTGAGAATTTGTAAATCGATTTCAAACAGCTTCTTGAGTCCAGGGCGCTGTACTTTCACCACCACCACATCCCCGGTGTGCAATACAGCTTTGTGTACTTGGCCCAAACTAGCAGCCGCCAGGGGAATAGGTTCAAAATCCAGGAATAATTCCGGAATTTTCTTACCTAATTCTTGCTCAATACTGGTTTCTACTTGCTCATAACTAAATGCTGGTACTTTGTCCTGTAACTTAGCCAACTCTTCTACATATTCGCCGGGGAATATATCAGCACGGGTAGAAAATAACTGCCCGACTTTAATAAAAGTTGGCCCTAAGTCCAACAGGGTATTACGAATCCAGACTGCTTGGGCTTTGCGTCTAGCAGCTTGCTTTTCCTCAGTGATACCGCCGGGGTAACTCCAGGATTTGTTGTACCGCCAGAGTTTGAACATTAAGGTCAAGACGAAAGACCAGATGTCTACAAAGCGCCGTCTACTAGAGTAATTTTCCCGATTCCAACGGTATGCCTGATCTGAATAACCTGTTTCCATATTTTTTGTGTACCGTTGGTTGTTAACCAAATCACCTGAATGAAAAGACACACTGAATCCTGAAATATTGACCAGCCACTGTCATGTAATCATGACTAATCAGGAAGTTTATACAGAACTACTGCGATAACGCTGTAATTCATTACGCAAGAGGGCAATTTCTGCCCTGAGTTCGTCAATGGTGGCTTGGACATCCACAGCATCAGCACCAGAAGACCCAGAACCTGGGGTGCTGTGACCAGCGGCTTCAGCTGCCCGATTTGCCCGTTCTAAGACCTGTTCTGTGAACTGGCGCATTTGCTCTCTGGCTTGGGCATCGAATTTGCCCAAATCGCTCAAAGCGTCGGTTATAGCCACTTCTAGGCGCTCATTAATTACTTCTGCTACAGCTCTGCCTACAAAAAAGGCTTGTACAAGAGGGTTATTCATAAATTTTTGTTACGTTGCTCCGCAAGAAAATTATAACTTGCCTCTCTGCTTTAGTGCTGCTGTTAAATAGCGAGAAATTTGAAAATCAAGACGTGTAACTAATTGTAAAATATTTTATTAACACGCGTAAATCTTATTAACTCACCATTTATTGAGTAGTAGCCTAGTTGATAATTAAATAGACAAACCTATACACTTATCTACAAACCTATAAGTGTATTTATGTTTAAACCTCATGAGTTTGCAAAGAAAATTGGGGTGTCAGTCAAGACATTACACAGTGTTGAGGTCGAGCAATGCTTTTATCCATTAAAACAAAGTTGAAACTGAGTAA
>NZ_JANQDG010000035.1:0-15172 GCF_029891665.1 Anabaenopsis sp. FSS-46
TGCTTTTGCGGGAAGAGGAGGAAATATTAACATCACTGCCCAGAGAATCTTTCAGGATACACAGAGTAAAATTACTGCTAGTTCCCAACTGGGTATTGATGGTGTTATAGAAACTAATACCCCGGAGGTTGACCCGAGTCAAGGATTAATTGAATTGTCTCAAAACGTCGTTGACCCCAATGCTTTAATTGCTCAAAATGCTTGCCGACAATGGGGACAAAGTGAATTTACGGTCAGAGGTAAGGGGGGTTTACCTCGTTCCCCGGAACAACTCCACAGCAGTCATGAGGTAGCAGTGAGTTTAATTGCTCCCACCCTGGAGGAATCATCGGCTGTGGTCAGTCCTGTATCTATGATGACTCGAAGAGTTATCCCCGCCCAGGGATGGGTAGTTAATGCTCAAGGGGATGTGCTTCTAGTGGCTTATTCTAGGGGAAATGACCCTCACCGAGTTGATCCTGCTACGGCATATTGTCAGTAAATGTCGCACTCAAGCTCTTGTAGTACGGGCATCTTGCCGGGTATTGATGTAACTTAATTGTTGATCAAATTAAAGTCAGGGTGACAATGCAAACAACTCACAAAAAAAAGCTCAGATTAGAAACCAGATTCAAGCCCTCTGTTTTTCTGCTGATTCTACTTTGTGGAGTCAAGGTTATGAAAATTGATGGGTTAACAAAATATATTACTTCTCACTTATTCCTTCAGATATTCATCGGCTTAATTACTACTGCAAATATGCAGATGGTAACCGCCCAACTCACACCAGACAATAGCTTAAACTCCACAGTCAGGAATGATACGGTAAATAACCGTGACATCATCGAAGGGGGAGCCATCCGTGGGAGTAACTTATTTCACAGTTTCACTGATTTTAACGTCGGCGCTGATAGAGGGGTTTATTTTAGTCACCCCGATAATATTGGTAATATTTTTACCAGGGTGACGGGAAGTAATCCTTCTAGCATTTTGGGAACCTTGGGAGTATTGGGGAATGCTAACCTATTTTTAATTAATCCCCATGGTATTAGTTTTGGTGACAATGCTCGGTTAGATGTCAAAGGTTCCTTTATGGCTTCTAGTGCCGATAGTATCATCTTTGATAATTATGAGTTTAATAGCACAGATACGACAGTAGAGCCGTTATTAACTGTGAATATTCCCAGGGGGTTAAGATTTCGGGATCATCCAGGAAATATTACCCTGACTAATTCTAGTCTGACTGTTCCAGAGGGTAAAACCTTAGCTTTGATTGGGGGTGATGTCAGCCTGAATAACACTCAAATCAGCTCACGGGGGAGTACAGTAGAGTTGGGTGGGTTAACATCCATATTCTCAGTAACTATATGCTGTTTTAAAAAAGTTTAAACTCATGTATATATCATTTCCCATGCTCGTGAGGTACAATTTTTTTTAGTTTGAGGGAACAGGGAATTGGTGTGTACTTCATGAGCCTGAAAAAGGCTATAAATAAACAAGTATACATTATACATCAGCATCTACCATCTCAATAACCGATGATACATATACCTAATCCTGATAAAATACTTAGTGGCTAAGTATACTTTATATGTTGTTGAGATTTTATACCTGCGTGTCAATCCATCTTAATATTCACCCATAGGTAAAAAAATGGGGACACGACCGACTGAACAGCAGTATCCCCAAAAACCTATTGCCAAATATAGATAAGGATAAACAAAACAATCCAAATCACATCTACGAAGTGCCAGAATAACGAGGTCGCATTGACCCCAAAGTGACCGGAATCGTAGTTTCCCGGTAAGAAAGAACGGAAAAAAATAATCAACTGTAACAGAATACCAGTGAGAACGTGCAAACCGTGAAAACCAGTCAGCAGATAGAACATCCCACCGAATACCCCGGAAGTGAACCCAAACTCGAGGTTACTCCATTCAATACCTTGTCCCACTAAAAAGTAGGTACCCATGGCCATAGTGGCGGCCAGATAGATGCGAAATCCCCTTAAATCGTGTTTTTGTAGGGCTCGTTCTGCTAAGTAAATCACAAAGCTACTGGAAACAAGAATGACTGTATTGATGGCGGGTTCTATAATTTCTAGCCCGGAAACTCCATCTGGTAACCAGTTAGGAGTTGTGGTTTTGTAGACGATATACCCGGCGAAGAAACTCAGGAAGATAACGCTTTCCGATAGGAGGAACACAATGAAGCCAAACATTTTATTGCCTTCTTCGTCGTGTTCGTGTTCAACGCCTGTGTGATGGTGAGGTAATTGCAACTCTTCTGAGTTGATGGAACTGTCCATTGATGGGAATTCTCCTTTTTTAAACCCAGAGGAACGCGGAGATTTAGTCTGCGTTTTTTAATGCGGGGTTGTTGGCTGTTAAGGGTTCTAATTTGCCGTAGCCGTAAGGTTCAGAAATAATGATGGGAATTTCCTCGAAGTTTTCCACTGGGGGGGGTGAAGAAACCATCCACTCTAGTCCGATCGCTCTCCAGGGATTATCAGGTGCTTTTTCCCCTTGCATCCAGGAAATGACCATGTTGAAAATGAATGGTAAGGTGGACATTCCCAGCATGAAAGCCCCCAGACTGGCGATAATATTCCAAAATTCGTACTCTGGAGCGTAGGAGGAAACCCGGCGTAACATTCCTTGCAAACCCAAGGGGTGCATGGGTAAAAAGTTAAGGTTAGTGCCAATAAATGTTAGCCAAAAGTGCAATTTACCCCAGCCTTCGTAGTACATTCTGCCGGTCATTTTGGGGAACCAGTGGTAAATGGCGGAATATAAACCCATGGTCACTGTGCCAAAGAGGACATAGTGAAAGTGACCGACCACAAAGTAAGTATTGTTGACGTGTACATCTACAGGTACTGAGGAAAGCATAATACCTGTGATCCCGGCGAATACAAACATGATTAAGCCACCCAGGGAAAACAGCATGGCTGTATCTAGCCGCAGTTTACCGCCCCAAATGGTTGCTACCCAAGCAAATACTTTAATACCTGTGGGTACGGATACAAACATGGTGGTGAGCATGAATATTAACCGCATCCAACCAGGTGTACCACTGACGTACATATGGTGTACCCAGACGATACCACTGACTACCGCAATTAACATTGAGGAGATGGCAACTACTTTGTAGCCAAACAATGGTTTGCGGGCGTAGACTGGGAATATTTCTGAGAAAATGCCAAAGATGGGCAAGATAATCACGTAAACAGCCGGGTGGGAGTAAAACCAGAAGTAATGCTGAAACATCACTGGATTACCGCCGTGGCTGGGGTTAAAAAAGGCAGTTCCTGCGGTCAGGTCTAGTAGTAACATCACTGCACCGGCTGTGAGTGCAGGTAATCCAAACAATTGGATAATCTGGGCGCTAAATACTGCCCAGACAAATAAAGGCATCCGAAAGAAGCCCATCCCCGGGGCGCGCATCTTGACGATGGTGGTAACAAAGTTAACAGCACCCATGATGGAGGAAACACCGGAGATGGCTACTGCTAGTAACCAAACTACTTGACCATTAATTAAGTTACCGGTGGGGTTTTGCAAGCTTACTGGTGGGTAAGACCACCAACCGGCTTGGGCTGGACCACCGGGGACTAAGAAACTGGTCATTAAGAGAATCCCTACCACCGGTACCATCCAAAAGGCGACGGCGTTGAGTCGGGGAAATGCCATATCTCGCGCCCCAATCATTAGGGGTACTAGATAGTTGGCAAAGCCTACTAGGGAGGGAAATGTCCACAAGAACAGCATGACAGTGCCGTGCATGGTGAACATCCCGTTATAAACGGTGCGGTCTACTAGGTCAGATTCGGGTGTAATTAGTTCTCCGCGAATTACCATGGCGAAGATCCCGCCGACGAGAAAGAAGATAAATGAGGTGACCAGGTACTGTATACCAATTACCTTATGGTCGGTGCTAAAGCTGAAGTATTTTTTCCAGCTACCTGGTTGCTCACCAGGGTGACTGATGTCTGTAACAGAGATATGTGTCATTGGTCATTACCCAGGATAATTGACTAGAGGAGATGTTGCTGGTGCTACTCTAGCCCAACCGTTTTTGACTGGCTGACTGGCTGCTTGGGCATACTCAGAGGCTGCCTGATTTGGGGCTGGTGTGGGCTTTTGGGTGGCAGCGTAGGATAGCCATTGATGGTAATCTTCGGGAGATTCCACAACTACATTGGCCTGCATGGTGGCAAAGTATGTACCACTATATTGAGAATCGGTTAACCGATACTGTCCCTCACGGATGGGTGTAAATTCAAAGTCAATGGTGTGGTTGGGTACAATGTCCTGCTTGAGGCGGAATGCAGGAATATAGAAGCCATGTAGCACGTCTTCTGATTTTAGTGCTAAACGTACCCGGCGATCGCTTGGTAAATGCAATTCGGTACTGGTAACATTTCTTTCAGGATAGTGGAACACCCACGCCCATTGTTTAGCCACTACATCAATGTTTTCTACCGGTTCCCCTTGCTCCTGGGGTGCTGCATCAGCCGATTCCATACTTACAGGATTATGCAAATGGACTAGTTCCATGGGTCCTTGAATCCCCATTTGCTCGTAGACTTGGTAGCTATAGGCAGCAATCCATAACACTAACATAATGGGGATTGCTGTCCACACCACCTCTAAGGTAACGTTACCCTCAATGTGGGGGCCATCGCTCAAGTCCCATCTTTGTGCCCGGTGGAAAATGATCGAGTACATCAGAGTGCCGGTTACACCTAAAAAGATGAATGCACCCAGGGTGACTAAGAAGCTAATTAAATCATCAATTAGCTGAGATTCTGCTGCTGCTTGGGGGGGAAGCCAGCTATAAGCCTGCTGTCCTATCCAGAGACTGATGATAGTCACAATGGTTGCAGCCACCAACAGGGTGAAAATATTTGAAATCTTCCGCAAGTCCATAATTGTTAGTTACTTGAGCATTGTGTTTAGGTCAGCGCCCATTCTCAGCAAGTTATCTGCTGTATTATGTATGCCAAATTCTGCCGCCATTTGCGCTCCTAGTGTGCCGTGGACGTACATAATCAACATCACTACTATTCCCGTGGCTAAATAACTCCACTGCACTTCTTGTGCTGGGTCTTGACTCCAAATAAAACGCTGCCATCCTCTCCAAACAGTCATCCCTAGAATCAGCCCCAGCAAGAATACCCCACCCACACCATGCCAAAGCATGGTTTCCATGGCCTGCATTCCCCAAGCACTTTTGACATTACTAGATGGTGTTGCGAGCAGCATTTCATAAAAGCCCGCAGCTACAGTGAAAATAGTAATGATAGTGGAGCCGACCATGTTGTACCACCCCACATCAAAAAAGTTGGCAGGTTCGACAGGAATGGCTAAAAACTTGAAGACCCATTTTTGCCAGGGGAACAGCATACCTACAAGATCAAAGGTAATGCCAATGATGAACAGACCCAAGGTAAGATGGACTAAGTTAGGATGAATGGGAATCGAGTAGGGTAGTCCATTAGCCCCGAATTGGCCGCTTATTTGATCAATTAATTCCGAGTTCATGGCAAGATACCTTCCTTGACTGCTTCAACAACTGGTACTGTGTGCAGTCCATATACCCACACCAGTTGATCTCCCAGATATACTTGCACGCCGACAATCACAGTTAATAACAACCCAGCCAGCATATAATGAATGGGCAATTTGTACGGGTTGCGGCTGCGAATTACATACCGCCAAGCTGTAACGGATGCGATAATTCCCGATAGGGACCAACCAACCAATGTATGTACATTTAATACTGATTTAGCTTGGGTGTAGGGTTGTGCTAAACCGGCTTCAAATTGACCGAAAATAATGGCCACGAAGATAGCGATGGTCGCCACAAACATATTCCACCAACTCACCTCAAACAGATGAGTTCTACCAGTAAAGTAACCGAGTATATCGCAGAAGAATGCAAACAAAACCATCGCAATTACGAAGTGGACAATGATGGGGTGAATCGTATCTGGATAGGGCAAATTGTGATCGTTTAAAGATGTCAGATACTCAAGCATTGTGTTCTCCTGGACATATCTATTGCACCTCACTTGTCAATGTTGCAAATCCTCACACCACTATCATGATTAACACGTGACCGGAGTTTGTATAGCTACTTGCAGCGAAATCCGGTCAATGTCAAAATATCTTACTCCTAGGTCTCTACTGAAGCTCAAAGTGATGCCGTTACTATTTATCATCAAGCATTGAGTTCAGTTCATTTGTTCATGCCGATAATCTACAAGAGCAATTTTTAATTTATCTAACAAAATTGCTGTTTTTTGTCGGAACTGTGTAACCTATCTTTTAGCTTAAAGATTTTTTTACTAATTGTCAAAAAAAATTAGAGAAAGTTGGAAAATTGTTTATATGAAGCAACGTAATATTTCTCTAATGTAAATTATCTGGCTATTTTCAATAGGGTGGTGCTAGCGATACATTAATCAATTATTAAAGGGAACAGGGAACACCGGAACAGGGAACAGGGAACAGGGAACAGGGAACACCGGAACACCGGAACACCGGAACACCGGAACAGGGATTAGGGATTAGGGAACAGGGAACAGGGAACAGGGATTAGGGAACAGGGATTAGGGATTAGGGAACAGGGATTAGGGATTAGGGAACAGGGATTAGGGATTAGGGAACACCGGAACAGGGAACACCGGAACAGGGAACACCGGATTAGGGAACACCGGAACACACCGACCACACAAAAAACAATAAAATCCAGTCACCTTTCCGTTTTTAAGGGAAAGGTGAGGGAGGGGTCAAACAATAGTTGATACACTAATCATGACTTGACAAACATCCTCTAAAAGTAAGTATTCAATCATTGAACAGCAATCTTTACCCTTTAATGGCAAGGACTTAACCAAAATCAGGGTAGGGTAGGTAATTTAGGGACGATTATACATCCACCTCAAAGGTTTTCCCTTCTACTGTTACTTTGTCGCCTAATACTAATTTGCGTCCTCTTCGGGTTTCCACTGTACCATTGACTTTTACGCCACCATCAATAATCATCAGCTTGGCTTGTCCTCCGGTTGCGGCTACACCCATGAATTTGAGAAACTGGTCTAGTTTAATCATTTAATTCGTTTTGCACGGGTCATATTTGATCCTATAGGCCAGATGGCTAGTGATTCGCTATGCTGTCAGTATGTTGTTGCTCTGGGTGCAAGGTGAGAAGATATTGGCAAGTACTAGGGTTATTTTGGAGTACGGCGATCGCCTCTGAGATGGAGTATCGCCTGAATTTTCTGATAGCTACCCTCAGCAGTCTGGGTAATCTTGCAGGTAGTTTATTCGGACTCTTCTTATTTTACCGGACTGGTTACACCTTTACCGGCTGGTCATGGTCGGCGGCTTTACTAGTTCTGGGAATTTTTACTCTACTACAAGGGTTTTCAGCTACTTTTTTAGCGCCAAACCTCAATCGCATTGTCCGCCATGTCCAGGAAGGTACATTAGATTTTGTGTTACTCAAACCTATCCGCAGTCAGTTTTGGCTTTCGACTCACACCTTGTCACCTTGGGGACTACCAGATTTAGTTTTTGGTAGTATTGTCATTGGCTATGCAGGTACAAACCTGGGTTTAGGCATCAAGAATTACCTGATGAGTGCAGTACCGTTGTTATTTGGTTTGGTAATTCTTTATAGTCTCTGGTTTATACTGGGTGCTACCAGCATTTGGTTTGTAAAAATATACAATTCTACAGAAGTTCTGCGGGGTTTGTTAGAAGCTGGTAGATATCCGATGGTAGCTTATCCCACGGCTTACCGCTTTTTCTTTACTTTTGTAGTACCAGTGGCATTTTTAACTACAATACCAGCGGAAGCTATGCTGGGTCGGGGTGAAGTTAACTGGTCTATAGGTGCTGGGGTGTTAGCTGTATTACTCTTTTGGATGTCTAACGCTTTTTGGCGGTTTGCTTTACGCTTTTATACTAGTGCTTCGAGTTAGGGCGAGAAGTGTCCAAATTAAAAATAATTATAAATTACTGTTGAGCCAAGTTCTAAAATTACGCATAGCTTGACTTCTGCCAATAGTTAAACATTGTTGAACATATTCATTAATTAATTCCACAATGGGGATATTAGGAAAATTAGGACTAGATAGAACTTTGAGATATTTTCCTTCCTGTAGCAGAGAAATTTCTAAACCTTGTTTTGTATATCGCCACAGTTCAGGAACTCCTAAAATCTCATAGTTATCAAATCTAGTCCGGGAGGTAATATCAATTTCAATTGCTAAATCTGGTGGTGGGTCTACAGTTAAATCAAGACGATTTTTAGCAATTACAGCAGCTTGATTTTGAATATAAAAACAAGTATCTGGTTCGACTGCTTGCCGCATTTGTTCGTTTTTTAGTGTAGTGGAACCAAAAGGTTCAAAATCAATTTGGAGTGTTTCTAGCAAAATTTTAACTAAATCACCAATATATTCTTTATCTTTTTCGTGTTCAGGTAAAGGAACCATAATTTCTAACCAACCATCACTATAAGAAATACGTGCAGCCCGTTTTTCTCCCATTTCTGCCAAAATATTTTCTAACTGCTGCCAAGTAATATCTTGTAGCAACATTTCTTGTCCTGGTTTGACGATAATCTGTTGTAGTTCTAAAAGCATACCGCCGCAAAGAGTGAGTGTAAATATTATTCTAAATCCTGCTTGGGGATTTAGGCGATCGCTCAACCATAATTCTATTGGTTAAATATAGCTAAAATCCGTTAAAATTAAAGCTTATGGATTATGGATAGGGGGATACAAGGGTGCCTACACTGGGGGTTAATATTGACCACATCGCCACCATCCGTCAAGCGCGACGGACAGTGGAACCAGACCCCGTAGCAGCGGCGGTACTGGCAGAATTAGCGGGTGCAGATGGCATTACTGTACATTTACGGGAAGATCGGCGGCATATTCAGGACAGAGATGTGTTACTGTTACGGCAAACAGTGCGATCGCACCTCAACTTAGAAATGGCCGCCACGGACGAAATGGTGAGAATTGCCCTTGATATTAAACCCGACTACGTGACCTTAGTGCCCGAAAAGCGGGAAGAAGTTACCACAGAAGGCGGACTAGATATCGCTGGGCAAACTGCTAGAATAGGGGAAATAGTTGATAAATTGCAGAGCGCTGGTATTCCGGTGAGTCTATTTATTGATGCTCAAGATGCACAAATTGAAGCATCTGTCAAGGTCAAAGCCCAATTTATTGAACTGCACACCGGCCAGTACGCTGAGGCTAAAGAGGAAAAAAGTCGCCAGCAAGAACTAGCCCTATTAGCTCACGGATGTGAGCAAGCAATAAAAGCCGGCTTACGGGTTAATGCAGGACATGGACTGACCTACTGGAACGTTTACCCTGTAGCTGCATTACCAGGAATGGAAGAACTCAACATTGGCCATACCATTATCAGTCGAGCAGCATTAGTAGGAATAGAAAGAGCAGTCCGGGAAATGAAACAAGCCATACAGGGGCTGTAACTATATCTACTGGTAGAAATTCAAAATAGAGGGGTTGGAACTGCGAAATCCACCAAATTTGGAGTTACATCTTTGAGAAGGAAGTTCTATGACCTCAACAGAGTCTAACGGTCTCCCCCTTTGGGTACAGCACAGAGATCAAGTACTAGAACAGAGTACAAATATCGAATGGCGCTATGGGAAGTTTCCCGACTATACCCGTTCCAATGAGAATCTGGCGAAGGAGAGTACACGTAATCATCCCCAAGGTTCACTAGAGGCGATAGTGCAAAATCTAGTGAGAACTTTTGATGTAGAAGCTAACTTCAAAACCAACCCCCAGCAGTGGATATCAGTTGTCAATGATCAGTTCCGCATGAGTACCAATGGAGGTCCTAGCTACACTCTATCAGATGTGGTAGAGTCAGGGACTTACAAGCTGTTGATTGGTAATACTCAACATTACAAAGCTGCTGAGGAAAACTTTGAAACATCCACAAACCTCTTCCATACAGCATTTCCCGAAGGATTTCTGTGGGAGGTGTTAGAAGTGTTTTCAGCACCCCCGACTGTGGCTTTTAAGTGGCGACATTGGGGACACTTTAAAGGTGCATATAAGGACTACGCACCCACAGGAGAAACCATAGAAGTAATCGGTATGAGCATTGCCCATGTTAGCGATGACTTGAAAATCCTCTCCTTAGAACACTATTATGACAACACCAAGTTTTTGGAGAAGCTGACAGCAAGCGCAAAACCAGAAACTGGCGATCGCGATCGGGTGGTATCAGCCATACCAAAGCAGAAGCCAGGAAATTTTTGGAGTTTTCTCCAAAAATTGTGGTATGGGCAAGAAAAACCCAAAAGTGACTCAAGAAAACCTAGTGCTTGTCCATTTAGTGCCTTAATTAGGTAATTCCGGTTTAATTATTTTTCAGGGTGACAGTGGTGCATCTTCCTCAATTTATTGAATAGCAAGGGTTGAAAAATGCAAACATATTATTACGTTTTGGCAAGTCAAAAATTTCTCATCCACGAGGAACCAACCTCGGAGGTGCTCAAGGAGCGGACTCGATACTACCATGAACAAGAAAAAGAAATTGATTTTTGGTTGGTGAAGCAGCCAGCTTTCCTAGAATCACCTGAAATGGCACAGGTAAAAGCGAAGTGTCCTCAACCTGCCGCCGCCATTATTTCTACCAACCCCCAATTTATAACCTGGTTAAAACTGCGATTTGAGTATGTGATTACGGGAGAATTTCAGGCTCCCTCCGAGACTATCTCGGATCCTTTAGCATCTCTGAGCTATGTCTCTTAATATACTCTTATATTCCTGAGTTTGCTACTGAGGACTTTAGTCCTGATATTTTTGGGGAATAAAAGAGAAGAAAATCTAGGGTAGGTACAATACCTACCCTGACGGTAGGGGAACAAAAAATGCATTTTTGAAATCTTGGGCAAAGATTCCACCTGATGGGTAACAAAGAAGCTGCAAATCAAAAGATAAATTAGAGCCGTCTTGTGATGTGCAAGTGGTAGTGAATTTTGAAAGCAGTTTTCGGAGGATTTAGCTATCATTATCCTTCAATAGGTCTTGTTGAGAATCCGGTCATACGGTTCTAGTTTCTTGGCTTCAACCCCTTTTTACCCCTCAAGAATTCCATTTATGCCTGCCAATTTTATCCATAAATTTGATACTTTATCTAGGGCATTAGCACTGACTGCAGCCAGTTTGATGGGGAGCATGACTTTTGTGTCCGCCCAACAAAATCTTCCCGTTTGTGAACTCCCGCGCCCTGGGGAATATGTGTTATTGGTACTGAGTCCTAGGGCAGATAGTTACCAACAGCTACGCAATATTATACCAAATCAGATTCAAGCTACAACTTGCCGATATCTTACTGATACAGTGACACGCATAGGCGGATTTAAAAATATTGATGACGCGAATCGTTGGGGAAGATATATAAAGAATATTGCTGGCTTATCTAGTATCATCAGTACAAGAGCAGTAGCGGGTGATGTTGTACTAGATCCAGTTCAACCACCACCAACTCCACGTCAGACAATTAGCTTTAATCCCCAATTACTAGGGGATGGTTATGCTGTATTGGTAGATTATTTCAATCGTCCAGAACTAGCAAATAGTATACAACAAGTAGTAGGCGGTAACATAGGTTTAGTTTCCTACGGACAACGCCCTTACCTATTGGCGGCTCATACTGGGAACCAACAAGAGGCATACAGGAAACTACAAAGGCTCAACGAAAGCGGTTTTTTTGCCATTCTAGTAGATGGAAATAAGGTAATGTTACTGCGCTCATCTGTACCTCTGTAAACTAGTAAGCAGACCGAGCTAACCAATAGATGGTTAAGCCCAAGGCGGAACCAGCGATCACCTGCACTGGTGTATGTCCGAGTAATTCCTTCAGACGGTCTTGACTAAAGTCTGGTTTTTCGTGGAATAATTCATCAATCATTTGATTGAGAATACGAGCTTGTTTACCAGCGGCTTGGCGGACTCCGGCAGCATCGTACATAACTATGATGGCGAAAACCGTAGCCAAAGCAAACTCAGCCGATGCCCAACCAAGACTTTCTCCCACACCGGCTGCAAGAGCGGTCACTAAAGCTGAATGGGCGCTAGGCATACCTCCAGTTGTAACTAAAACACGTACATTCAGTTTCCGATGTTTGACCAGCTCAACTATGAGCTTCAATGCTTGAGCAATGAAACAAGCTACCAGAGCAACCAGCAGCACCCGGTTATCTAAAATATGGCCTATGTCCTGCATGGTGTTTCGGTTCGGTTAGTAAATTTAGCGGCAATTATTTTCTGAGGAAACATTTTTATGCAACCCAAAATCCCAAGTCTATTGACTTAGTGATTGCGACTGGTGATAAAGTAAGCCAGGGACTGGAGTGGGTGCGCCAATTTCCCGAAGGTTTCTAGTTCCTGACAGGCTGCTTCGACTAGCTGTTGAGCTTTGGAGCGTGACTCTTCGAGTCCCCACAGGCTAGGATAGGTAACTTTTTTAGCTATTAGGTCTTTACCGGCAGTCTTGCCTAATTGCTCCTGGGTGGCGGTGATATCTAAAATATCATCTATGATCTGAAATGCTAAACCAATGTTTTGAGAATAGCTGGTGAGTTTTTGTATATCTTGAGAAGATGCCCCGGCGAGTATTCCTCCACAAACGACGCTGGCTTCTAAAAGGGCAGCTGTTTTATGGTTATGAATGAAATTCAGGGTTTCTAGAGAAATATCTGATTTACCTTCGGAATCTAAATCAACCACTTGACCGCCCACTAAACCAGCTGCCCCTAGGGCTTTGCCCAGACGGGCGATTACTTGTAAAACTCGCTCTCTAGAAACGGTTTCGGGGGTTTGAGTGGCTACAAACTCAAAGGCGTAAGCCAACAAGCCATCACCTGCTAAGATGGCAATATCTTCACCATAAACCTTGTGATTTGTCAATCTCCCACGACGATAATCATCATTATCCATTGCTGGTAGGTCGTCGTGAATGAGAGACATTGTGTGTACCATTTCCATAGCACAGGCTGTGGGCATAGCCATGGAGATTGTACCGCCAATCATTTCACAGGCGGCAAGGCACAAAATGGGGCGCAGACGCTTACCTCCAGCTAATAGAGAGTAGCGCATGGATTGATAAATCTTTTCTGGATAGATCACAGGGATAGCCATATCCAAAGCAGTTTCACAAAGCTTTTGCCGTTCTTGGAGATAGGCTTCCAGGTTAAAGGTGGCTTGCTCTTTCATTTTCTGGAGGTTATCAGCTGCTACCATTCTTCAATTCCTTCTATTTTAGGGCCGGTTGGTTGTTTGTCTTATCAGTGACAATTTTAAACTGTTGACTGTTAAGTGTTAACAATTTGCTTTGTTTAAATAACTAGTAACTGTATTTTGTAACAACATGGCAACAGTCATGGGACCAACACCACCAGGAACTGGAGTTATATATTCGGCGACACTAGCAGTTGATTCCCAGTCAACATCTCCCACTAACCGACTTTTGCCACTGCTATCTGTTACACGATTCATACCCACATCTACCACAATAGAGCCTGGTTTGACTATTTCGCCGGTAATTAATCCTGGGCGACCTACAGCAGCAATAATAATATCAGCATTCTTGGTGATTTTACCAAGGTCGAGCGATCGCGAGTGAGCAATGGTAACAGTAGCATCAGCTTCCAGTAGCATTAAGGCCATTGGTTTACCTACTAAAATACTGCGTCCCACCACCACAACTTCTTTCCCCTGCAAAGAAATTTCATATTCCTGCAATAGCCGCATCACACCGGCTGGGGTACAACTGCGTAAACCAGCCTCCCCCCGCACTAGCCGCCCTAAGTTAACTGGATGCAGTCCGTCAGCATCTTTGTCCGGGTGTATTTTATTTAACAGGGCTACAGCATCCAAGTGGCTAGGGAGAGGTAACTGCACGAGAATACCATCTACACGTTCATCTTGGTTGAGTGCAGCAATTACCTCCTCAAGTTCCCCTTGGGTTGTTTCTGTGGGAAAATGCTGACCAAAAGAAGCAATACCAACTTTAGTGCAAGCTCGTTCTTTGTTGCGTACATAAGCAGCTGATGCTGGGTTATCCCCCACCATTAATACAGCTAAACCAGGTAGCCGCCCAATTTTTCCTTGTGTTTGTGTAGTAATAGCTGAAATTTCTTGATGAATTTTTGCAGCTAACGCTTTACCGTCGAGAATTTTGGCCGTTGTTGTTTTCATTGGAAAGGCTGTGAGGCGTGTTTACTTTTCGTAACATATTTGGGTTTTTTGCGTGCCTAACTACTTCAGGCATTGCGCCTTAGTTTCATAGGGTTTTGCTATCTAAAAGAATATACTCATATTATTTATCTTCTCAGATTAACTGTCTCATCTGAACAGGGAAGGATTGAAGAATCATTCCCCGAATCTGGAAATTTACCCACGGGAACTGACTCTATGCAACTAATAAAAAACTTTCATATTTGCAGCATTGCTTTGTTACTTTTAGCAGCACTTTGTAGTTGTAGTTCCTTGAGAACACCCAGCCTAAATGGAGGTAACTTGAGCATGGGTCAGAAAATCACCCTGATTCAGGAAATTAAACCAGCAACAGACCAGGGGAATATAGTTTACATCCGGGGTAAGGTAGAAAGGCAAGTTCCCCTAGTGAAGCAATGGGCATATCAAATTAATGACTCCACTGGCAAAATTTGGGTAATTACCCATCGACCCCATCTCCAAGAAGGCGAGGAAGTGGTAATTAAGGGTAAACTTAGCTACAAGAGTATTACCCTGGCTGACCAAGAGTTTGGGGAAGTTTATCTAGAGGTTAGCCAATAGCTAGTTATTTGCTAATAATAGATTACATATCCTCATAAATGCTCAGATAGTAGTATGGCTTATGTACCACTACGAGAAGCAGTCAAACAACTGGGACTGCACCCACACACTTTAAGGAAGTACGCAGACAATGGCAAGATCGAAAGCATCAAAAACGAAGCAGGACAAAGACTTTTTCACGTTGAATCCTACCTCCGTGGTGCAGCTAGAACTTCCATTGTCTGCTACTGCCGAGTTAGTTCAACCAAGCAACGAGACGACCTTGGTAGACAAATCGCCTATATGCAATCACTCTACCCAGATGCCGAAATCATCAAAGATATC
>NZ_JANQDG010000036.1:0-12649 GCF_029891665.1 Anabaenopsis sp. FSS-46
CTTCGTTTCCCAAGAATTGCGGGCAGCAGAAGACCCAGAGTTTGAAACTTTCTATACCAAAAACATTTTGCTGAACGAGGGTATCCGCGCTTGGATGGCTCCTCAAGATCAGCCTCACAAACAATTTGTATTCCCTGAGGAGGTTCTACCTCGTGGTAACGCTCTCTAATAGACCGACTGTATTAGGCGGTGGACGTGATCAAGAATCCACAGGTTTTGCTTGGTGGTCTGGTAACGCTCGTTTAATCAACCTATCTGGTAAACTACTGGGCGCTCACGTTGCCCATGCTGGTTTGATTGTATTCTGGGCCGGAGCGATGACTTTATTTGAAGTCGCTCACTTCATTCCTGAAAAGCCGATGTACGAACAGGGTTTAATCCTGCTTCCTCACATCGCCACCCTGGGATGGGGCGTTGGTCCTGGTGGTGAAGTTATCGACACCTTCCCCTACTTTGTTGTTGGTGTACTTCACCTCATTTCTTCAGCTGTCTTGGGTTTTGGCGGTATTTATCATGCTGTTCGTGGACCAGAAACCTTAGAAGAGTATTCCTCCTTCTTTGGTTATGACTGGAAAGACAAAAACAAGATGACCAACATCATCGGCTTCCACCTGATAATTCTCGGATGTGGGGCGCTGCTGTTGGTGCTCAAAGCGATGTTCTTTGGCGGTGTGTATGATACCTGGGCACCTGGTGGTGGTGATGTTCGTGTTATTACTAACCCAACACTCAACCCCGCTGTGATCTTTGGTTATTTGATCAAGTCTCCTTTTGGTGGCGACGGCTGGATTGTCAGCGTCAATAACATGGAAGATGTCATTGGTGGTCACATCTGGATTGCCTTTATCTGTATTTCTGGTGGTATTTGGCATATCCTCACCAAGCCTTTTGCTTGGGCGCGTCGTGCGTTCATTTGGTCTGGCGAAGCTTACCTTTCCTACAGCTTGGGCGCTCTTTCCTTAATGGGATTCATCGCCTCCACAATGGTTTGGTATAACAACACTGTTTACCCCAGCGAATTCTTTGGTCCGACTGCTTCTGAAGCTTCTCAAGCTCAAGCTTTGACCTTCTTAATTCGTGACCAACGCTTAGGTGCTAACGTCGGTTCTGCACAAGGACCCACAGGTCTGGGTAAATATTTGATGCGCTCTCCCACTGGTGAAATTATCTTCGGTGGTGAAACCATGCGCTTCTGGGATTTCCAAGGCCCTTGGTTAGAGCCTCTACGTGGTCCTAACGGTCTTGACCTGGATAAAATCAAGAATGATATTCAGCCTTGGCAAGCACGTCGTGCTGCTGAATACATGACCCACGCGCCTTTGGGTTCTCTGAACTCCGTAGGTGGTGTTGCTACGGAAATTAACTCCTTCAATTACGTATCTCCACGTGCTTGGTTAGCAACATCTCACTATGTATTAGGTTTCTTCTTCCTCATTGGTCACCTATGGCACGCTGGTCGCGCCCGCGCTGGTGCTGGTGGCTTTGAAAAGGGAATTAACCGCGAAACTGAGCCAGTTATGTTCATGAATGACATTGACTAGGTTATAGGTTTTGTTTCATCAGTGACAATCACTTTTTTACTTGCCCTTGTTTAATAACAAGGGCTTTTTTTCGTCCCCAGAATATGAGAGAATTGAACTAATTGCATCATCAAGAAGTCATTATGAGCAATACAAATTTTAGCGATGCTTTGCGCTGGACATTAGAAGCGCAGCAAAAATTGCAGAATATTCCCTTTTTTGCCCGTTCCCAAGCTAGAGCTAGTATTGAGCACTTGGCACGTCAAGCAGATAAAAAGGTGGTCACAGCCGATTTAGTGGAACAGGCTAGGCTGGAATTTGGACAGTAGTCATGCTCCCATAACTAGTTCAGGGAGAAACTTTTGGTTTGAGAACACCAGGAATTGCTTCTATGACTCTGTTAGCAATTTCTTCAGGTGTGGCTTCTTCTCTTAGGGTGATTTTGAGGTCAGCTTGGGAGTAAAGTGGTTTTCGTTCTTCGAGAAGCGATCGCAATTTGCCCTTGGGATCGGCATCTTCTAACAATGGTCTTGTAGTATCCTCTGCTATGCGTGTGTACAGTAATTCTACTGGTACGTCTAGCCATACAACTAAACCATGGCGGAGGTAACTCCAGTTTTTTTGTCGTAATACGATGCCTCCACCTGTTGCTATAGTCAAATGGGTATAAGCACAAACTTGTGCCAGTACATCGCTTTCTAACTGGCGAAATGCTGCTTCACCTTCTTGGGCAAACACCTGATTAATGGATCTTCCTACTGATTTAGTAATGACATCATCAGTGTCTAAAAACCTATAACCCAGATGCTGTGCTAGTAATTTTCCTACCGTGGTTTTACCTGCGCCCATCATGCCAATTAAATACAGGTTGACTCCTTGCAATAAGCTGCTCACCAGTTATTTGACTCCATTTAAAGATATATTTGTCTATACAACTTCTCTAAATTTACCTAAGTAGATTTAGCGTTTACTTCTTGCTTGACTCTGGAGAAGTGCCAGTAGGTACAGTTTCTCTATATTGAGGAAAGCAACCAAACCATTTACCACTGCGGTATACAAGTTCTGTACCATACTCGCTCTGATCATGGTTTAGTATCTGCCTGGTCAGAGCTAGCGCCCAATTGTACCCACTAGTTAAAAGCTTATTTACGCGAGGAGTCATCTTCATCCTCTAAATCATCATCTTCAAAAAACTTCCAGTCGTCATCATCAGCTTGATCCTCATCTTGATTAGTAGTCGGTTGTTGTAATGGTGGTCTGATTACCCGGTAATCAGCATCGTAAATGGATTCAGTTTTTCCCACGGCGGTATTTTTTGGCTCACGATAGTTATAAGAGTAAACAGAACCAGATTTAGAACTGCTTTGAGGTTCTTGTTGGCGTTCGTAGGTGGTTTGAGGACTAGAATTCCGGGGTTCTGGTGGTGCGCTGTCAAAGTCCCAATCATCAGTTCTGCTGTCATTTGTATCCCAATCGTCAAACGTGTTACTGGTGGCTGACTCTGTTTTACCGGTTGCGCCGGTCGCTCTAGAAGGCTTGCTGAAAGGTTCCTCCCTAAATGCCGCTTTACCGCGGGGTGAAGTGGCCGTTGATTTAAATGGTCTTTGGCGTTCTTCTTCTTGCCCCCCAAAATCAATTGGTATGTTCAGGAGGATAGTAATCAGGAGCGATGTAAAAACACCAGCAGCAGTACTAAAAACAATCCACATTGCCAGTGGTAACGGTAGAGTTCGCGTACCCAAAAATACTAGTGGGAGAACAGGGGACCAATTTTGAACTAACAATAGTGTAAGTATTCCTAGTACTGCTACTAAAAGAATTAAGCGAATTACAGCCATATAAAAGGCAAAAGTCAAAGTTACGAAATCAACTAAAGACAAAATTGATTAAATTTTACCTTTACTTACTTCCTTGCCACCTCTGAATGGGAATGCAATCAATATCTAGTTGATCTAAACCACGAGCAACTACAAAATCCACTAAGTCATCAATGGTTTGAGGATTGTGATACCAAGCCGGAATGGCTGGTACGACCCTGACTCCTGTTTCTGCCAAACTTGTTAAGTTTCGTAGGTGAATGAGGCTGAATGGTGTTTCTCGGGGGACTATGACTAGCTTTCGGCCTTCTTTAATCTGGACATCGGCAGCCCGTTCTAGTAGGTCAGAACTTAAGCCAACTGCTAGCTTTGCTACTGTACTCATGCTGCATGGCATGATGATCATCCCCAAGGTGCGAAAAGAACCACTGGCGATTCCGGCGCCCACATCACCCCAAGGATGACAGCGTAGTTTGCCCCCAACGGCTACTCCAGCTTGTTCTCGCCAGAATTGTTCTTGTGCTGATGGTTCAGCCGGCATTCGAGTTTCCTGTTCGCTGCTCCAAACCATGTAAGTTGATTTAGAAGCAACTAGTTCAATCTCATAATCTGCAGCCAGCAGATATTTGAGGGCACGAACGGCGTAGATGAGACCAGAAGCACCAGATATGCCTAATATAAGTGGTTTAGAGTTTGTGGACACGGCGGCTTGAATAAAGTTTATTAATCGTCTGCATAAGTATCTAAGTTACTGGGTAAGTAGATATCTGATGTGTCGTTTTGACTAGCATTAACATCAAAACCTTGAGATACAAGATCATTGCTGACAGTTACTAAATCAATTTGCTGACGATAGTAATCGACACTTTTAACTTGCACAGCTACGCGATCGCCTAGTCTGTAAGAAGCTCGATTTTTGCGCCCAAATAGTGCCTGTTGTCTGGCGCGGTATTCATACCAATCATCTTTGAGGGAACTGACATGTACCAGTCCTTCCACTCGTAAAGGTACGCTGATATCTTCTTCTGATATAGATTCAGCGCCTGGGACTTCAATTTCCACAAAGAACCCATAAGATTGCACCCCAGTAATTACACCTTGGAATACCTGACCGATGCGCTGTTTCATCAGTTGGGCTTTTTGCAGTCCGGCTAAATCGGCTTCGGCTTCTTGGACTTGTTTTTCTCGGTCGTTAATCTGGATAATTACCCGATTCAGGTCGCTTTGCAGTTCCTGTTGCAATTCTGGCGGTAACACGTTCCAGTTAATTTCATTGTGAGAAGAGGAGTGGCGCAGGTTAACTCGCTCTTTCACCCGGGTGTTGCGGCGATCACGTCCATACTCTAGCAGCATATGATACACTCTTTGCATGAGCAAATCTGGGTATCGTCGCAGGGGAGAAGTACAGTGAGTATATTGTGGTAGTGATAAACCAAAGTGGAATCCTTTAGTGGTGCTATAGGCAGATGGCTTGAGTGTGTCTTGTAAGAGATAGGTCAGAACTTGCTCCGATGGGGATTCGGCAAAAGCCCTAGTTAAGTGCTGATAATCTAAAGGTTGGATATCTACGTCTGCTTCTAATGCTAGTTCTACGCCTAAATTGATGGCTAATTTCAGCATTTCCTGAACATCTTCTGTATCAGGTACGCCTTGGACTCGCCAAATGGCGGGGATGCCTAAAGCACTCAGATGTTGAGCCATGAGTTCATTAACCAATAGCACAAACTCGGTCAAGAGCGAGCGCACTGGTAAATCATTCACCAATACCGCTCCTAAGATCCCCTCATCTGCATAGGGGTTTTGGTTAGGTGGTAGATTCAACTGTAAACTACCACGACTTAACCGTCTTAGTTTCACAGCCTTGCGTAGAGTTTCCAACCCTTGCAGAATCTCAATCACCTTTAGTGGTTGACCTTGAAATTCACCGGTCAGAATAGCTTCTGCTTGTTCCCCACTCACTGCCGTATCTACATTGATAACGCTAGGTTGAATTTCCCACTCCAAAACCTCTCCAGACCTGGGGTCAATAGCAATTAAGAAAGACAGCGCCAGCCGGTCGCTTAGTGGTACTAACGAACAGAGATCTGCCACTGATTCCGGTAACATAGGCAGCAATAAGTCGCCCAGGTAAACTGACCTCCCCCGCTTCGCGCATTCTCTATCTAAGGGTTCATCAGGGTGGACATAATGGGAAACATCAGCAATATGAAAACCTAGCAGCCAATGTCCCTCCGCTGTTTTCTCCAAACTGAAAGCATTTTCCCTAAATTTTGCATCACAATTTACACCCGCAATAGTCAGAGTAAATAAATTGCGTAAATCTAGTTTGTCTTTCAGGTCTGCCTTCAGGAGCCTTCTGGGCAACTTAGCAGCTGCGTCTATCACAATCTCCGGGAAATTACGTGATAGATCATGCTTACAAGTGACCAAATCTATATCAGCAGCAGCCTCGGCATCGCTACCCAGGATTTGTACCACTCGACCCAAAGGGGGATATTGTGCCAAGGGATAACGCAAAACCTCCACATGAGCCAGGTGGTCAATAGCTTCTTCTAACTTCATGCTGTTTGTTTGGATTTTGAGTTCAAACAACAACCGATCATCTAAGGGTACAGCACGGAAACCGTTGTCTACTGCCTTAATTCGCGCTAGTAAAGTATGGTTAGACCGTTCTAGGATCAGCTTCACTTCTCCTTCTGGAGAACGACGACGACTACCTTCTTTGAGGACTCTTACCAAAACGCGATCGCCATTCCAAGCATTACTCAGATGACTTTCGCGAATATAAATATCCTCAGAGCCTTCCACATCTTGAATGGCAAAGCAAAAGCCCTTACTAGAACAACGGAGCTTGGCCTCAATTACGCCTTCTTCTGCCACCCGGCGATATTTGCCGCGTTCTTTCACCAGAATTCCGATTTTTTCGAGAACTTCCAAGGCAATGTGAAGTTTTTGTAAACTAATTTCATCCTCACAACCCAGTTTCTTTTCCAAAACTTTACGAGCTACCAATTTATCATCAGTGAAATTGGCAAGGAGTGTAGCGATAGAAAATTCCATGCAGTGAACCGACCTTTGGTCAAAACATCATTTTTCATTTAATCTGGCCCTTTCCTGTATACCTTCTCCCAAGGGGAGACGCTGCGCGAATACGGCTTACAGGGGCGCTTTGCTGCTACGCAAAACTCAAAAGAACCTTTGCTATGCTGACTTTTCAGGTCATGAGTAAAGATTATCGTATAACCTCACCCCCCAATCCCCTTTCCCTACCTCTTCTACCTAACCCTTTTCTACAAGGAGAAGGGGGAAATTTTAAACTATCTCTCCTGGGAGCAGAGAGGTTTGGAGAGGGGTTTTTCAGTTTCCAAAAAAAAGTCAGTTTTATTTGTAGCTTTCTCCCCATGGGGGGACGCTGCGCGTCAAGCCCGGGGGCATGATAGACAACGACTTCTTATCAGATCGTCGGTCATTTCTGCCTAACCGCACGCTTATAGGAAACGAAGGGTTCCGTAAGGCAGGGTTAGGAGTTTCACCCTTACGGTCAGCCACTTTATATCTACAATAGCTTGCGCGGCGTAGCCATACCTCGCACTATAAAATCATCTGGTGAGTTCGTCTGGATAGAGCAGCCCCTACAACTAGACTTGAATACAGTACACTTGATTGGAATTGAGCAACTCTAGGTAATTACGGAATGAGTTTTACTCATAGGCTGGTTTAAGACAACTCACTCACGGTGACCACAAGTGCTACCGGGTAAAACCACAAGTGTTTGATTGTCTAGATTTCAGGTGCTTTCAAACCATGTTCTCCTGATGTGTAAGTAGAATAAACTGGCCGTAAACCTGATTTTCCTACATATAGAATCGGTAACAATCACTTAAGCAGCTTGAAGCAACTGCTGGGAACCTTATCTCCATTATTGTAGATTTAATGCGTACTTATAGGAAATAATTCCAAGTATAGAATTGGGTAAACAGTATAGCATGTCAATCACCCCCATGCTCAAGAGATGCCATTGCCTCTGACAGTGCGCCCATCGCAATCGGCTAAAATTGGGACAGAACTGATTTCTGATTCCTGAATTCTGAGTCAAGTAAAAACTTTTAATTTGTGCTTTTTTTTTGGGAGTATTATCCTGAAAAGCATTTAAGTGGGCAAAGTTGAATATGTCGGATGAATAATCAATCGTTAAAATTCTAGAATTTTTAGTTAATACTCAGAAATATTCAGCCTCAATGAATCAGAACAGAGGAAAAAGTAGCACATTGAGATTGGTGGCAGTATTATGTTGATGTTGGCTCAATTCCATAGGTTATATCCCAACGGCAGTATTATTACTGAATTAGTGCAAATTTTCCAAGGGAAATATATTGTCCGGGCTAGCGTGCAAATTGAAAATCTCACCCGTGCTACTGCTATGGCGGGGGCAGAAACCGTAGAAGCAGCAGAAGACCAAGCCCGAACTAGAGCATTAATGGTTTTGGGTATAAATAATTCTGCACAGGTAACGGTAGAATGCACTCAGCCAGTAGCATCACCAATGGAGTCAAATCCTACTTGGAACAACACTAGGGTGAAATTGAACCACCCCAATGAGAGTAACTATTCCCCGGTGATAGATGAAGACTATAGCAGTAGCCAGTGGTCAGCACCCAATGATATTCAAAGAACTCTACCGCAGGTCAATAAACAGATTATCCCATCCGATTCAGTAACAGTGAGCACGGATAGTGCTGATAATGTCCATACATACAGCCCCGATTTTTATCCAAATGCTTCAGTAAATGACAACCCACCACTAGAATTATATAACTCAGTGGAAGATGATCAGACAATCACTGATCATCAGCCAAAACATCAGAGATTTGCGGGTAATGTTACACCATTTACACCCCGCAGTTCTAACCTCCAAGACCATGGGACTGATCACACAGGAGCAGGTAAACAAAAGAACACCAGTGAACCAGTTGATTTGTCTGATGTGATTGCCAAAACAGATGTGGAACTTCAGCGTCTAGGTTGGACACCAGAACAGGGAAGAGACCATTTAATTCAAGCCTACGGTAAGCGGTCTCGCACTTTACTCACAGCAGAAGAATTACACGGATTTCTCAAACATCTGGAGTCTCAACCAGACCCGGTAGCGGGATTTTAATCCGGGATGGGGGATTTGGGGCTTGCGTCCTGATCCCCAAGTCTACAGCTACTGATTGAGAACAGCAACTGGACGGCTACCAGCAGCGTGACGGTCAATAACCTCATCAATCAATCCATATTCCTTAGCTTCCTCTGGGGACATAAAGAAGTCCCGTTCGGTATCTTCAGCAATACGCTCAATTGGTTGACCAGTATGTTCAGCTAAATATTCATTAAGTCGTTGCTTGTGGTATAATATCTCACGTGCCTGAATTTCAATATCAGTCGCCTGCCCCTGAGCGCCACCCAAGGGTTGATGAATCATAATCCGAGAATGGGGTAGACTCATTCGCTTACCCTTAGCACCTGCACTGAGTAGAAAAGCGCCCATACTTGCCGCCAGTCCAGTACAAATGGTACAAACATCGGGACGAATGTGCTTCATAGTGTCAAAAATTCCCATACCAGCCATTACCGAACCACCAGGAGAATTAATATACAAATAAATATCCTTCTCCGAGTCTTCAGCGTCCAAGAATAGCAATTGGGCAACAATCAAATTTGCAATCTCGTTATCAACCTGTTGTCCCAAAAATATGATCCGCTCACGCAAGAGTCGTGAGTAGATATCAAAGGCGCGTTCGCCCCGACCGGATTGTTCAACAACGATAGGAATCATGCAGCGTGCTTGTAGTATCTTAATTTTACATCTATCTTATCGGGTTGACACTCTTCCTGCCTACCGAGGGTGGGCTGACATTGGGCGAAGCCAAACAGGTAGGGCGCGAAGACATTTTTTATTGGAGTTCTACCAGAATCTATCGCCCTGGTTTTCTTCTTTGACTGGAAGTTGTGGGATCAATATGTGGCGAGTGCAGTGAATGGCTGATGGCTAGTTTTGTCCCAAATTTTGCTGATTGTTCCTCTAATTGAGAGATGAAAAAAATCCTCCTGGACACTTTTTATAGAGGATAAACGTCTATGTCTGTATCTCCATGTGGTCATGGAGGAAAAAATTTAAAAATCAACAGGTGATGTCTCAGACAAGACTTTGCTTTTCCACATCAGCTGTGGATCTAGAATTAAACCTGGATATGGCGAGTGTAAAAGTAAATTTATTTGAACTATTGGTAATATTTCCAACATTTCTTAGGTTTTGGTTGATCAATTATGCAATTAATCCGGTCAAGTCCGCTAAACCAATAGTAAAGCGTATTTACAGAAGTCGCTGCTACTTGAACTCCTATCAACAATAAGAATAAGGATAACTGCCATGCCTGAAAAACTTGTGCAAGCCGCCATAATTACCTTTTTACTCCACCTAATAGCAGGACTAAGCACTAATCATCGAATTCAAACTAGGGTAACTTCATCAATAGCCGAAACGCGAGTTACAATTGTCAGCTTTCTACTGCGCTCTTTCAAATAAATAACCAGCCGCTCCCATGAGCATATAGTCCTGCACTTGAGGCATAAGTCCCTGGTTGAGTTTTTTGTTCATCGATAGAGTTTGTAGGCTAAAACTCCACAGGAACAGGGTAAACTGAGTAGGGCAAATATTGGCTTATGAGTTATGACTAATCGCCTTGCTGTGGAAACGCCCTATGGTCGTGCCGGATTTCTGCAAGTATTGCAAGCCTTGCGCCACTACTGCGATACAGAAAAAGAAGATTTAAGCCAACGTAAAGCACTAATTATTGAGTCTCTGCTTACCTCTGCGGTGTTGCAAGATGGAGCCAGAAATCAAGTTCAGGAAAATGAATTACTTCGCTAAAGTTGGGAAATTAGCACAGCCGTAATTACTCGGAATCAATCATGTAATAGGTTCCCGATGATCCCCTATGCAGAATTAGCATTACGAGGGACTCGCTTCTCCGATAGGGAAGAAAAATCGCGGTATGATGGCAAACAAGTTTGTACTCAAAGGGAACTAGATTTAGCCTTGGGGGGTAGATAAGAACATCAGCAACAATATTTGTTATCTTTTTAATAGTAATTTTGGCATGATTACTGTATGATGATATGTAGCTTTTTTCAGTCTTAAAACCTTGTATAGATAATAGCGAGTAGCGCCGTCATGGTTCCCTTGTGGAATTTTGCCTTGTGTGTTTACTCGCATTTTTCATAGGTTTTAGTGTGGTAAAAAATTTTTACTCGTATTTAGGAGTTTAGTCACCACTGAAAACTTTTGATCATAGGTGGGTAGACATCATAATAATCATGAGTTTTTGAGTGAATTATTCCGGTAATTTGAAACATTACCAGTTAGACTGCGGAAATAAAGTAACCCCACAGTTGTCAAAAATAAAACGTAACCAATCCCCTGTACTAAGTAGAGATGGTCTCTGTAACCAAGTAAAGATTTGAGAATAATGCCGGGAAATTGTTTATCTGGCAATATTTGTTCAGTATTCCACACCATGGGACCCAAAACGCAAGAGTGGATGTTCCTGAAGTGATCGTAATAGAAACAGATATTATCGGAGGTGCTACCACTCAAAGCGAGGTTAGCAAAACCTTGATCAAAATGCTTCAAGGCAGAAACCACTAAACCGGCAACAATCAATACCAATAAAACACCCATCACTTGGAAGAACTGGCGCAGATTGATTTTGACACCCCACTTAAATAGTAACACTCCAATAGCAGCTGCCCCTACTAAACCAGCAATTGCACCGAAGACCGGTACAAATCCCTGTTGAAAATTAGCAGCAATAAATAGAACAGTTTCAAAACCTTCACGGACAACAGCAACTAAAATTAAACTAAAAACGCCCCACCCGGCATTTGAGTTGTGTGTGAGCGCTTCTGTGACTGCTCCTTCAACTTGGGCTTTCATAAACCTGGCTTGTTTAGTCATCCAGATGAGCATCCAGCTGAGCATAGCGATGGCAAGGACAGTAAGCAAAGACTTCAGCATCGGCTCAATCACCGAGGTATACTGAGGGTTTACTGTTCCCAGTGTTTGAATTAACCAAGTAAATAACACACCCATCAAAGCACTAATGACAATGCCAACAGCCACACCAGCATATACCCAAGGATTGAGTCGCGATTGGTTGGCTTTTTGAAGTAAAGCTAGGACAATGCCAACAACGAGGGCAGCTTCTACTCCTTCTCGGAGTGTAATCACAAAACTAGGTAGAGCGGTAGTGATATTCATAATTTGGGGAATAGGGAATAGGGAATAGGGAATAGGGAATAGAGAGTAAGGAAAAATTCCAATACCCCCAATACCCCCAATACCCAGTCCTTAACTTTTAGCTGAAATCCCGGAGCATTTTTTTCAATTCGAGACTATGCATCTCTTCTTGCCCAATCATGCCACGAGCAAATTCTTCTAGATAAATGCTAGCATTACTGACAGTGCCTAAGAGAGTTTTATACAAATCCAGTGCTTTGTTTTCATGGAATAAACTTTCCGCCAAAATATTCTTGACTGTATGCTCGTAAGTCTCTTCCATGGGGGCGATTTTTAGAGAGGGATGCCCATCTAAACCCGTGAGAATTTCTCCTACCTGTTGGGCGTGAAGTAGAGATTCACTGGCCTGGGCTTTGAAAAAATTGACAATGGGTATGCGATTAGGTCCGGTGACCATCAGGGAATAATGGGTGTAGCGGACTACTCCGGCTAGTTCAAATTCCATGATAGCGTTCAGTATGTCGATAGTCTTTTGTTTGTCAAGCTCTTGCATCGGTTGTTAGTTAGATTTAGGAATGGGAGTTATCAGTATGGAGTTAGGAGGTATAGTTTATTGGTTTAGAGTCTTAGACATTAACTATGGCCTCACTTCCCATTTATTTTAAACTCCCGTGTGTGTGACACCAATTAAGTAAATGCGATCGCATGGCGGGAATACTCAATTTTTTCATAATTCTTAAGATAATTTCTCAACAGCTATTACTTTTTTGGTAAAATTTGACAGTATTTTTACTGCTAACATTTAATAATTCATTACATATTCCAGCTTGTTCATAACCATAAATGTTTACTTTTCATCAGTATGCTAATAAACCACTCAAATAGGATGACTATAGGACTTACGCATTGACAGAATAACAAAATAGTGCATTGATAAATAAGGGTCGTCTAGTAATGGGTATGGGAGAATGAGAGAAATTACTAAACCCTCGACAGCACAATGCAATCTAGACATCTACACCTTATTTTTG
>NZ_JANQDG010000037.1:0-40997 GCF_029891665.1 Anabaenopsis sp. FSS-46
AAACAGCAGCCACAGCCAAAGCATCAGCATCAGGGGGTAAAGCCGCCGCAGAAGGGGATAAAGAGCAAACCTCAGAAGACCAAGTAAACAACCAAATAGATAGTACAAATACCACTGAAGAGCAGAAACAGGAGAATAAAGGCGCGGTAACAGGTAAGGTTAAGAGTAATGATAGTAATCCCACTCAGGGAACTGGTGACGGCACTGGCGATGGTGGTGGTGGTGGTGGTGACGGTACTGGCGATGGTGAAGGAGGGAAAGTAGGAGTGGCAGGAGCCATAGCCCTGAATATAGCCAGGTCGATAACCTCCGTAACAGTACCGGATAATTTAGTAATTAGCACTACTAATGGCATAGTTAAACTAGCAGCATCAAACGAAACAGATGCAGTTGCCACAGCAGACGGGACCGCCGTGAGTGAAGCTAAAGCTGGCATTGGTGTTGCAGTGGCATTGAATATAGTTAACGCCTCTAACGAAGCAATTATAGGCTCCGGCTCTCAAATTTCTGCTCAGGGTATCATCCTAGAAGCCAAGATGAGTGATGACGGCCTAGGAGGTGATGGTACTAGTACCTTTACCGCCAAATCTACCTCTGGGGCTGGAGGAGATGAAGTGGGCATTGCTGGTTCCTTTGCTCTCAACTTTGTGGAGAACAGCAATCAGGCAGTCATCAAATCAGGTTCTGTCATCAATGCTGGTACTGGAGATATCAGCCTCACGGCTGAAAATACGCAAACAGATACAGTCATAGCCACATCAGACGGTGCTGGTGGCGAAATAGGTATTGGTGCTTCCATAGGGTTAAATACTTTATTAACTAACCAGGTACGTGCGGAAATTGAGAACGGTGTCACTCTCAACGGTGGTGGGAGCCTCACCTTAGAGGCTAAATCATACCGTGATGTCACCACAGAAGTGAACGCCGGCAGTAGTGGTGGGGTGAGCGTTAGCCCTGCTGTAGCCGTAGCTATAGTGACTAATGACACGGTAGCTAGCCTGGGTTCAGGTGACGGCACACTGAACCTGAGTGGAGATGTGAAGATTAGCGCTGAACATAGAAGTTGGGCGGTAACCTATGGTGATGCCACCGCGGCCGGCGACAAAGTGGGTGTGGGAGCTATTGTGGCGGTGAATGTTCTACAAGATAATGCTTCCGCAGCTTTGATGCGAAATGTTACTACTAATGGTGGCAGTGTAGAAGTCATTTCCGCCTCTGATGTTAGTAGTAGTGCCAAAGTTTTAGCCAGCGCATCTGGCAATGCACAGGATGCTAGAGATGCAGATCAAGAAGCTAAAACACAGTCGGGGCGTTCTGACTTACCCAATGCTAATCAGAATGTTGAAAAAGGTAATCAAAAGTCCAAAGATAAACCAGAAAAAGATAACGGCAACCAGGGTGGTAGCGTAGGTGTGGCTGCCGCCGTGGGTGTGAATTGGCAAATTGGGTCTAACAAAGCTACTGTCGGAGATAATTTACAGGTAATTACTCAGGGTGGGGCTGTGACAGTCAGTGCCACTAATGAACTAGATTCCACTGCCAGAGCCATAGGTACTAGTATTAGTAGTAAATCCAAGGGTAATGTCAGTGCTGCGGTGGGCTTAAATGTGGCAGATGTTGATAATATTGCCAGCGTCGGTCAGAACACGATTATTGATGCCAGTAGTAGTACAGGAGACAAGGGTGATATCACCATTACTGCCATTACCCCAGAAGGAGAAAGCAACGAATTTATAGTATGGGGTTTGGCCGCATCAGGCAGTACTAGTAGCGAGAGCAAAGCCAGTGTCAGTGGTTCCATTGGTGTTAATGTCTTGATATTCGAGAATGAAGCCAAAGTTAGTGAGAATGCACAACTATCAACGTTAGGTAATATTGGTATTCATGCTGACAACCCCATAATTCTGCAAAACCTAGCCATTTCCGGGGCATTTTCCGGAGGGAGTAGCGGTGGTGCTGCTGGTGCTGCGGTTGCTGTTAACATAGTTGAACAATTCACCAAAGCAACCGTTAGCGCCAACGCCACCATAGACGCTGCTGAAAATATCTCTATCACAGCTAAATCTTCACTTAATCCACGGACAGCGACTGTACCAGAAGTCCTAGAAATGGTTGATGCAGTCAGCGGACAACTGGCACAGCTAACGCCGGATATTCCTGGTATAGATCAACTATTTGGTAAGCTCGAAAAAGCAGCAGCGCCCATTGTGGAAAAACTCCAGGGCATCATTGATACGGCAACCCAGACACTATCGACGGCCTTAGAAAGTTTCATATCGCCGATTGTAGATACTGTCAATCAGGTGATGGATGAGACCATAACCCCTCTAGTGGAGGATGCTTCCAAGTTCTTAGAGGATGCTTCAGCGCAATTAGATGACCTGCTTGACCAGGTTAACGAAATACCAGATAGTCTACCAGATTTATCAGGATATCTACAGCAAATAACAGAGTTAACGGCATCTATAAATACTGACTTTTTAAAAGACCTAGAAGAAATTCAAGGGCAAGTCTCAGAATTTGTGGGTACATTAGATGAGTTAACTGCTCAATTATCAGCGATACCTGCATTGGCAGACCTCTTTGCAGAGTTGCAAGGCATATTAGAGCCTGTGATGGCTGAAATTAACACAGTTATTCAGGATAACATCGCACAAATATTTGCTGGGATTCAGGAGATAATACAACCAGTTATCAGTCAACTGAGTGACTTGATTAAGGAAACAATAGCTGCTAGTTTACCAGCCGGTGTGCCTTTACTAGATGAAGCTTTGGCACAGTTAGAAGAGTTACAACTACCAACAGGTTTACCGGATGTACAAGAATATCTAGAGAACCTGATAGACATAGCTAAATTTGCTGCTCAAGACTTGTTTAGCAATGTCGAGAAGTTGCAAGATGCAGGCAGTAACATTGCCCAAGAACTTCGCACAGTCATTCAAAACCAAAAACTCACAGCCACTAAAAATATTCCTTTCCTCAACGACGCACTGGAAGATTTAAATGAATTGGTAGAACAAAGCCAAGAGTTAGGCTGGTTAGAAAATGAAAATATGGCAACGTTGGTTGACTTAGCCAAATCTGTAGATGCTGACTTTTTTAAGGATTTTGACAATAATGTTTTAACTGGTTTGTCAACAGCCGATAACCCCGGTAGCAGTTCCCCAACTTCAGAACCGACAGCCGATAATACCCCCACATTTCCCTTTGATGAAGTATTGCAAAAGTTAAGTGGTTTAGCGAGCGAAAGTGAAGAACTACGTCAAATACTGGAGAAAAAAGAATTCTTACTGGATTTAATTGCACAAGCGCAATCAGGGGATTTAGATTTAAAAGGATACCTGGAAGAGTTAGTTGATTTAGCCGAATCAGTAGCCCAGGATTTCTTTAGAGACTTTGGTGATACAGTACTAGGCTTAGTGCCTTTTACCAATGTCTCTATAGGTGGCGCAGTTAGTGATGGCAAGATTGGTGTGGGTGGTTCTGTAATTGTCGATGTATTCACAGTTCAAACCATTGCCTATATTGGTAGCGGTGCTCAAATTAACCAAAATGTGCAGGCGGGAGATGAGCAGACACTCAATTTATTAGCCACAGATCAGACTAAAATCAATAATATTGCCGGTGGGTTAGGGGCAAGTACTGGTGCCGTAGGAATTGGTTTAGGTGTAGATGTGGAAATTATTGATCGGCAAGTCAAAGCTTATATTGATTCTGCCACACCCACGGCTACAAAAGTTAACGCAGCCGATGGCATCTCAATACAAACATCCACATCCCAAGATATCTTTAACCTGACTTTATCTGGGGGCTTGGCGGGAACCCTGGGAGTAGGTGGTACGGTTTCAGTCAATGCCATCACTAGCGATGTCATAGCGGCAATGGCGGGAACTATTGAGACCGGGGGTGACGTTACTGTTACCGCCACGGATAACTCGAAAATCTTCTCACTAGCTGGTGGTTTTGCTGTGGCGGCAAGTTTAAAGGATGACAGTGCTGCCAAGGCTTCCATTGGTGCGGCTCTTGCCATCAACATGATTGATACAAAAATTCATGCGACTATTGAGGGAGCAGACCTAACAGCAGGTGGGGCATTAGATGTCAATGCCACATCTAATGCAGAAATCCAATCTATTAGTATTGCCGGTAGTGGTTCTGTGGGTAAGGCTAATAGTTCCTTATCCTTTAGTCTTGGGGCTTCTATTGCCATTAACACTATCAATAGTTCCATTGTTGCAGCGGCCAATAATTCTACGATTAAACTAGGTGGTGGCAAGAGTATCTCTCTTCAAGCCAGAGATAACTCCATCATCAAAGCCTTTGGTTTAGGTGGTGCCGTAGCGGTGAATGCGGGAGGCGACACATCAGCCGCAGTAGCCATAGGGGTGGCGGCTGGCAGAAATGAAATTAATAATACCACCACGGCTTATATTGCCAGTTCTACAGTTAGCTCACTAAATGATAATGATGTCAATGTTGATATTGATGCCAAAACAACCAACACCATCAGCGCCCAATCCATAGCCGTAGCTATTTCCGTAGCCCAAGGCAGTACAGGAGTAGCCATCAGTGGTGGTGGTGCAGGGGCTGGTAACTACATCCTGGGTGGCACTAATGCCTTTATTCAGGACTCCAATTTAACAGAAAATATCGGTAACATTGACCTGACCGCTGATAATAATTCCGATATTGAGGCTATAGTAGTGGCTGTGTCTGGTTCAGTTGCTATTGGTAGTAGTACAGGGGTGGGCGCATCTGTTGGGGCTGCTGTTGCCAATAACTTTATTGGGTATAAAGAGAATAGTCAACGCCAGCCATCCTTAGTACAAGCATATATCCGTAATTCCCATGTCCATGCTGGTGGTGACTTGACATTAAAAGCCCTGGCTGATGGAGACATTATTGCCAGGGTGGGGGCGGGTTCCATAGCAGTAGCAGCATCATCAGATACCAGTTTAGCTGGCAGTGGTTCTGGAGTGGTGACACTCAACAAAATTGCCACATTGGTGAAAGCATTTATTGACGGTGACGGGACAACAGGTAAAAAGGCTAAATCAGCCACCCTCACAGCCAGAGACTCTTCCACGATTAAAGCTGATGCCGGAGCAGCCTCCATAGCCGTGGCGGCAGGGGGTAATACAGGTGGCGCACTATCTATAGGTGTGGCAGTAGCTGAAAACCTGATTACCAATGAAGTAGAAGCATTTATCCACAATGCTGATAATTCCTTGGAAACAACTAGCGGAGGAATTACCCTCACAGCCACTGCTAACCCCACTATTGAAGCCCTTTCAGTGGCGGCTTCCATTGCCGTGGGTGCATCTGGTACCACCGGGGTGGGAATCAGTGGAGCCGGAGCAGCAGCGATTAATAGGATTCTCACCAAGACAAATGCTTATATTCAAGATAGTGTCATTAAGAGCGCCGGGGCTGTTAGCTTAACAGCCGCCAACAGCGCCATTATTGATGCTAAGATTGCCGCCGTATCCGCAGCAGTAGGAGGGGCTGGTACTACAGGGGTGGGTGTATCCATCGGTATGGCTGTTGCTAATAACTACATAGGCTACGATGGTGAAGAGCGCCAACCAATAGAAGTATTGGCATATATTCAAAACTCCACTGTCAACAGTGAAGATTTGAGGCTGAATGCAACATCAGGAGGTAGCATTACCGCCGGAGTTGGTGCGGGTTCAGCAGCAGTGGCTGGAGGGGGTAGCGGCGGAGTCGCCGCTAGTGGTTCTGGCGTGGTGACACTCAATCAAATTGCCACTTTAGTTAAGGCGTTTATTGATGGAGATAGAGGTACGGGCATTGATGTTAAATCAGCCACCCTCAGGGCGCAAGACTCCTCAACCATCAAAGCAGATGCCGGTGCGGCATCCATAGCCGCATCCTTTGCCGGTAGTGGAGCCGTTTCCATTTCCATAGGTGTTTCTGTAGCCAGTAATTTAATTACCAACGAAGTTGAGGCATTTATTAAGAGTGCTGATGTCACCACCACCACTGGAGCCGTTAGCTTAACAGCCACCACAGATGCCGAGATTCAAGCCCTATCAGTGGCTGCATCCCTAGCAGCAAGTATTGGTGGTGATGCGGGTGTTGCAGTGAGTGGGGCGGGTGCTGCTGCTACTAACACCATCCTCACCAAGACTAATGCCTATATTGAAGATAGTGTAATTAACAGTGCCGGGGCTGTTAATTTAACTGCTAATAATCAAGCTGACATTGATGCCACCATTGCTGCTGCTTCAGTCGGTATTGGTGTAGGTGGTAGTGCCGGGGTAGGGGTATCCGTCGGTGCGGCAGTAGCTGAAAACTACATTGGTTACAGTGGTAATAGTCGCCTACCAGCCGAAGTACAAGCCTACATTAGAAATTCCAGTGTCAACGCTGGTGGAGAACTAAAATTAGAAGCCCTAGCCAATGGGACGATTAACGCCGCAGTGGGTGCAGGTTCAGCCGCAGTAGCAGCATCGGGAAGCGCCGGGGTAGCTGCTAGTGGTTCTGGTGTCAGTAGTGAGAACAAAATAGGCACTCTAGTTAAGGCATTTATTGAGGGAGATAATGGTATTCAAGCGGGTAATATCACCCTCAGGGCGCAAGACTCATCAACTATCAAAGCTGATGCCCAGGGAGCATCATTAGCCGCATCCTTTGCCGGTAGTACGGGGGTTGCCTTGTCCGTTGGTGTCGCCCTTGCTAGTAACTTAATTACCAACGAGGTAGAGGCATTTATTCACAATGTCGATGTCACCACAACCAGCGGAGCCGTCACCTTAACAGCCACCACTGATGCCGAGATTCAAGCTGTATCAGTAGCAGCATCCCTAGCCGTAGCCATTAGCGGTGATGCAGCCATAGGAATTAGTGGGGCGGGGGCTGCTGCTACTAACACCATCCTCACCAAGACTAACGCCTATATTGAGGATAGTGTAATTAATAGCGCCGGTGCTGTTAACCTCACTGCCAATAATCAAGCTGATATTGATGCCACAATTGTGGGGATTTCCGTAGCAGTGGGCGGCGGTGGTAGTAGTGCTGGGATAGGGGTATCTATTGGTGCGGCAGTAGCTGAAAACTACATTGGTTACAGTGGTGATAGTCGCCTACCAGCGGAAGTACAAGCATATATTAGAAATTCCAGTGTTACTGCTGGTGGAGAACTAAAATTAGAAGCCCTAGCCAATGGGACGATTAACGCCGCAGTGGGTGCAGGTTCAGCCGCAGTAGCAGCATCGGGAACCGCCGGTGTAGCTGCAAGCGGTTCCGGTGTAAATACAGAGAATAAAATTGCCACCCTAGTGAAGGCATTTATTGCTGGTGACGGAACTAATGGGATTCAAGCTGCAAATACGACCCTCACGGCGCGAGACTCATCAACCATTAAAGCTGATGCCCAGGGAGCATCATTAGCCGCATCCTTTGCCGGTAGTACGGGGGTTGCCTTGTCCGTAGGTGTTTCTCTAGCCAGTAACTTAATTACCAACGAGGTAGAGGCATTTATTCACAATGTCGATGTCACCACAAGCAGCGGAGCCATCACCTTAACAGCCACCACTGATGCCGAGATTCAAGCTTTATCAGTAGCAGCATCCCTAGCAGTAGCCATTGGTGGTGATGCAGGAATAGGAATCAGTGGAGCCGGTGCGTCTGCTACTAACACCATCCTCACCAAGACTAACGCCTATATTGAGGATAGTATAATTAATAGCGCCGGTGCTGTTAACCTCACTGCCCATAATCAAGCTGACATTGATGCCACAATTGTGGCGGTTTCCGCAGCCGGGGCTGGTGGTCAAGGTGGGGTAGGGGTATCCATCGGTGCGGCGGTAGCTGAAAACTACATTGGTTACAGTGGTGATAGTCGTTTACCGGCAGAAGTCCAAGCATATATCAGAAATTCTCGTGTCACTGCTGGTGGGGAATTGAAATTAGAAGCCCTAGCCAATAGTACTATTAATGCCGGAGTGGGTGCAGGTTCAGCCGCCGTAGCCGCAGGGGGAGTGGGGGTAGCTGCTAGTGGTTCCGGTGTAAATACAGAGAATAAAATTGCCACCCTGGTTAAAGCATTTATTGATGGTGACGGAGCAAATGGGATTCAGGGCGGAAATGTCAACATCAGGGCACAAGACTCATCAACCATTACAGCTGATGCGCGGGGGGCATCATTGGCAGCATCATTGGCACCTAGTCAGGGGGTTGCCTTGTCCGTTGGTGTTTCTCTAGCCAGTAACTTAATTACCAACGAGGTAGAGGCATTTATTTACAATGCCGATGTCACCACAACTAGCGGAACCGTCACCTTAACAGCCACCACCACCGCCAATATTCAAGCTTTATCAGTAGCAGCATCCCTAGCAGTAGCCATTACCGGTGATGCAGGAATAGGAATCAGTGGAGCCGGTGCGGCTGCTACTAACACCATCCTCACCCAGACTAACGCCTATATTGAGGATAGTGTAATTAATAGCGCCGGGGCTGTTAACCTCACTGCCCATAATCAAGCTGACATTGATGCCACAATTGTGGCAGTTTCCGCAGCCGGCGCTGGTGGTAATACTGGGATAGGGGTATCCATCGGTGCGGCGGTGGCTGAAAACTACATTGGTTACAGTGGTGATAGTCGTTTACCGGCAGAAGTACAGGCATATATCAGAAATTCCAGTGTCACCGCTGGTGGGGAATTGAAATTAGAAGCTCTTGCCAATGGCAGTATTAATGCCGGAGTGGGGTCTGGTGCCGCCGCAGTAGCAGGAGGGGGAATAGCCGGCATAGCGGCTAGTGGTTCGGGTGTAAATACAGAGAATAAAATTGCCACCTTGGTGAAGGCGTTTATTGATGGTGACGGAGCAAATGGGATTCAAGCGGCAAATACTACCCTCATGGCCCAAGACTCATCAACCATCAAAGCCGATGCCGGCGCTGCATCATTGGCAGCATCATTTGCCGGTAGTACGGGGGTTGCCTTGTCCGTTGGTGTCGCCCTTGCTAGTAACTTGATTACCAACGAGGTAGAGGCATTTATTCACAATGCCGATGTCACCACAACCAGCGGAGCCGTCACCTTAACAGCCACCACCACCGCCAATATTCAAGCTTTATCAGTAGCAGCATCCCTAGCAGTAGCCATTAGCGGTGATGCAGCCATAGGAATCAGTGGAGCGGGGGCATCTGCTACTAACACCATCCTCACCCAGACTAACGCCTACATTGATAACAGCAACATCAGCAGTGTAGCTGATGTCAATCTCACAGCCCAAAACAGCGCCTCCATAGTAGCCACCATTGTCGCAGCCTCTGGGGCGGGGGCTGGAGGAAATAGCGGGCTGGGTGCATCTTTGGGCGCTGCTGTGGCTACTAACCAAATTGGTGTCGGCTCACCGGCAGAAGTTCAGGCTTATATTCATAACTCCAGGGTTACAGCCAATAACCTACAACAAACCGCCACATCTAACGCGACCATTTCCGCCACAGTGATTGCCGGTTCCTTCGCTGTTACTGGAGGTGTTTCTGGGGCGGTAGGGCTTGGTGGTGCGGGGGTAAGTGCAGAAAACCAGGTAAACACGAATGTCAGAGCCTTTATTAGTGGTAATAGTAATGGCGACATTACTGTTAAGGCAGTCAATTTAAGTGCTAATGACACATCAACCATTGAAGCCATCACCGGGGCTGCATCCTTAGCTGCATCCTTTGCCGGTACGGGAGCGGTTTCCATCTCCATCGGTGTATCCTTAGCTCGTAATAGCATCAATAACCAAGTAGCTACCTACATCGAAAATGCCAAAGTCCAAGCCACGGAGGGGGATGTTACCCTAATAACTAGAGATAATGCCCAAATTAGCGTCAGTTCTGTGGCGGCTTCCTTGGCAGCCAGCCTCTCTGGGGGGAGTATATCTTTGAGTGGTGCCGGGGCTGAAGGGACAAATAACATTGGTAATCAGGTCAAGGCATATATCGCTAACAGTGAGGTCAAAGTAACAGGGACAGGGGCAGATATCATCCTTGACTCATTGGCGACATCATCAATTTCTAGTGTAGTGGGTGCTGCCGCCGGCGCTGTCAGTGGTGGTTTAGTGGCGGCGGCGGGAGCCGTTGGGGTGTCCATCGCCAAAAACTTGATTAGTAACCAAGTGACTGCTTATGTTGATAATTCTAATCTGACTGCTGGTGGCGACATTCAAGTAAAAGCTAAATCAGTAGAAACCATCAGCGCCGTTGGCTTTGCTGGTTCAGTGGCCATTGCCGTTGGTCTTGGTGGTTCTGTAGCTGCTAGTGGTGTGGAAGCAACTAGTATATTAACTAGTCAGATATCTGCTTACCTGAACAATACCAATGCTCTGGCTCTGGGTAACATTGATGTGTTGGCAGAGTCTGACAGTCAAGTAACTAGGGCGGAAGCGGTTGGTGTAGCAGTGTCTACTAGTATGAATGCCTTGTCCGTGAGTGCGTCTAAGGTGGTAAATACCATCCAAAATAATGTTCAGGCGTACATTAATGGCAACACCACCCAGAACATTTGGGCAGTGGGAGATATCACAGTATCTGCTGATGTGTCTCGTGCCAATATTAGTAATGTCAAAGCTGTAACGGCATCTAATGCCGCTGGCAACATTGCCATCAGTGGTGGTGGTATTGATATTCAAGGAACAATTAATAATCAAGTCACCGCTAAGGTCACTGGTAATGTGAATGTAGTGGGTGCAGATGTCAGTGTACTAGCGGATGAAAATGCCTACATAGCCGGGGAGGCTGCTGCTGTAAGTTCGGCAGCCGGTTACAATATAGCTATAGCCTTGGGTATGGCATTAGTCAGTAACCAGATTACTAGTACAATCCAAGCATTTGTAGATAATGATCCTAGTCAAACCTGGCAATCTGGTGATACTCGTGGGGTAAGCATATCTTCGGAAAATACCACCATTCATGCTAATTCTATAGCCCATATTAGCCAAACTAGGGCACTGGGTATTTCTGCATCTGTATCACTAGGTGTAAGTGCGGGCATCACCGCCAACCGCGCCGATGCTGATATTATGACGGTGGTTAAGGCTTATGCTGAGGGTGCAAGTCTGACATCTACCGAAGATATAGATATTCAAGCCACCAGCAATAACCAGGCTAGGGCAACAGCAGATGGTGGGGCTTTGGGTGGTGCAGCCATAGGGGCAATGATTGCAGATATTACCCTGGGTAGGGGTAATGGTATTGATGAACTAGAAGCCACCCTAGGTAATGGCACAGTGGTAACAGCCAGAGGCTTAAGAATAGATGCCAACAGTAATGATGACTTGCTCGCCCAAAGTTTTGCGGCTGGTGCGGGTGTAATATCTGGTTTCGGTTCCGCATCCTACGTTACCAGTGACTATGCCACCTTGACAAAAATTGGTGATTATGCCCAAGTTGATGTCATTACCCTATCAATGACATCAACCCACATCCAAGATATTGATTCGGCCGCCAAAAACTTCTCTGTCAGCATTGCTGGGGCTACGGGTGCGGATGCTCGCAATAATATCAGCAGTAAGGCTAATATCCAGATTGGTTCAGGTAGTGTTGGGGATTCGGGTATTAGAGTAACAGCGGATACTATATTTATTAATGCCATCAACACCCTAACCAAAGAAGAATTTAAAAATGATAGTAACCTGCGGACTGGAAGTGCTAGCGGTTTAGGTGTTTCTGTCTTGAAGAGTGAAACTAATATTGGGACTGGTAGTAATCCCTTTGAGGCGGTGGTAAATATCAAACCCGGTAGCCAGTTGGTGGTAGAAGGTACTAACAGGAGTCGGGGAATGTTCCAGGTGAATGCCTTTAATGGCATCACCGCCTATGATGTGGTGAGGCTAGAAACCATTTCTGGGGCTGGTATTGGTATAGGTTTATCAGAGATTAAGACTAATACCAATGCCAATATTAATGTAGATGGTGCTACCCTGCATAATAAAACAGGTGATCTCTATCTCACAACTAAAACAGATACTAATAATCGGACTAATACCAATTTACTAGTTGTGGGTGGATTTACGGGGGCTGGTTCTGAGGCTAAAGCCGAGACTAATGCCAACAATAATATCAATGTCAATGACTCTCTGCTCAAAGGTAGTGATATTTACCTCTATGCAGGACGCAGCAGCTTTGAAGTCAGTAACCTGTTAGATAGCTTCGCCAACGTCAACGCCACTACATTCGCCCTGGTAGGTATTACTACACCAGTGGTGCGTGCCACCATTAATGAAAGGAATATTGTTAACCTTTCGGGTAATACCAATCTGCAAGCCCTGGAGGATGTCACCCTACTGGCTAAAGAGGGTTTAGGCGGTGGTGACAGGGCGAAAACCGATGGGCTAGTATTGAATATTTCCTTAGTTCCCTACGGGTTTGATGTACCCAAGGGAGGCTCGGTCAGCAGTACCAATCAGGTAAATATAGGTAGTGATGTTAATCTTAAAGCCGGGATTAATAATAAAAATGTCATTCAAATTAAGCCCATTACCGTCAATGGTGTGCAACAATTCAATCCAGCGCGGTTAGATACGGAATTAAGCTTGGCGGAAAAGGCAGCCTTAGATTTAGATGCAGAAACTAGATATGAATATGCTCGGTTAAATTTAACTAGTATTAGCTTTGGGGTGTCTAGTGGTACTGTCATCAGGGTAGTAGATGGGGCGAATCGAGGTGGTACTGTCGGTAATTACTATTTATACAGACCTTCCACTGTTAATGGTTCTCATAACCTGATTTTGGATCAGGAGAATTATGGTGATGGACAAAAATGGCAAAATATAGGTGCTAATCCCGTATTACCGGCAGGTACAGTAGTTTACGACAGCAATATTACAGTTAACCTCAGCAATAATCTCCAAGATAAGTTTTATGTACTCAAGCCCAAGGATTTGGATGATGTCACACTATCCTACGCTAGTTTAGGTAATGTCCTCATCGACCAAAGAAATAAAATCCTCAATTGGATGACGGCTCACTCCAAAGATGCGGAAGCCCTCGCCCGTTACCAAGTACAACTGGAGGTCATCGATAAAGCCATAGCGGATGCGGGACTGATGAGTGAAAATGGACTGATACAGCAAGAAATAGACTTGTTATTTATCAACATCCCGAATATCTATGCTGCTCCTGGTTCCATCTTTATCGAGTCCAGCAACCTGAGTGCTAATAGTGTCTCATCCTTAATTAATAATAAACAACTGATTGCTAAGGCTGGGGCTGCCATTAATATCACTAACCAGTCGCCCTTTACGATCAATGTTAATGATGCGGTTGTCCGGGATAACAAACGCATTAAAATCATTAATGGACAGTACACAGTCCTCAAACCAGGGAATGTTTACCTGAATAATGTACCCCTGACTAACGTTGATAATAACGAAGAAAAGAAAATCACCATTGTCCAGGATTCCTTCCCCACTAGTGCCTATGATACCGGTGGTTTTCAGGTTCCTGCTTATGACCAAGATATGTACATCTTGGGTGATGTAATTAACGAAGTGGGAGATTTGTTAATTGACAACAGAGAGGGTAGTATCAACGTTTCTGGGGAAATTAGAGCCGAGGATGTTACTATTAATTCGGCTAAGAATTTTACCCTGAATACAGATGACTGGTATCACAGTAATAAAGACCCCCGCCAGTATTTGAACTATGATGCTGTCCGGGCTTCTGTATATAATGATGCGGGTCATCCTAGAGGACCCATCACTTATAATGATCCTACCAATGTCAATGGACAGAATTTACAAGCTGCTATTAACCGCAATGAGTCCAGGGTGTTGGCTCAAGGTGCTATTGCCATTACGGCTCGTTACTTAAACGTCAATGGTATTATTCAGAGTGGGGCGAGTACCATAGAAATGGATATCGCCGCTAACTTTAATCCCGGTAACATTACCCGGAATTTAACAGATGACAACGGTAGGATTCTACCGGGGATTAGTTTTGGGTCCGAAGGGGTGCCTGTAGATGGTTACTATGATGCAGCCCAAAGGGCTATTATCCTGGATGACATTGTACCCAAGGGCGGACAGATTACCATTGCGGGGCAGATATTCAGCACGGGTAACGGTCAGTTAAAGGTTGCCAATGGTTACACTAATGTTGATATCAATAACCAAAGTGGTTATAAGTTGGTTCTGAACAGGATTGATACCACCACTAACCGCCAAGGTAAAATTACCATCATCGATACTGAGACTCTGAAAAAGGTAGAGTACAAGCTAGATGCTAATGGTATTCAAACATCTAATTACAATGGTGCTCTCAATACCAGTAACAACACTATTGAGTACACCTTAGCCAGCACTAGGTCTAATGGTACTGCTGATGATATTAAGTATCAGCCTCAAGTAGGAAGGCAATATGTCTGGACGGAGGGACAGGAAAAAACCGAGGTGGTGATAACGAAATATGAGCGGAATAGTTTCAACCTCCTGGGCTTTGATTGGGATGGTTTATTACCAGATGGTAGTTATGCCTGGAAGGATGTACAATTCCGGGATGAGAAACCCATACTAGAGTCGGAATCACTCCTGTCTCCTGGCGGTAATGTCCCTGTTTATAGTGTTGCTTATATGCAGGCGGAAGATAACAGTGTAGACCTGTATCCTAATGTTTCACGAGTGAGGGATATCAGACCTGAGTTATCCAGTCCTGATTATGGTAAGGTGTACCGCTATGTAGGGGAGGCGGCTGATTTAGAGTTGGATGTGCAAGACTTTACTGATACTAGTAAATGGCAATACACGGGGGAGATAGTCGTTCAGAAATATAACCCATTTAGTTGGATGGGAGGTGGCTTCGGTGGATCTAGTGGTCAGGAACAAGATATTGCCCAGTTTACCAGTATCTCCCAGAATAAGTTTGATACCAACTATAAAAATGTTTCTGCTCAATTCCACCAATGGGAAACTGGTGGTGGTTGGTTGCAACCAAAAACCCTACACACTCAAATCACGACTATTAGGGGACTCAAGGACTTTTACACCCACACCTTAAAGGGTGACTACCCCATTGATGTGGAGTTTATCCAAGGACCAAGTGCCAATAACGCTAATATATCTGTAACCAGTGTGGGAGGGTTAGAACTCCAAGGTGATATCGACTCTCCTGGTAATCGCGTACAGCTAGCTGGTAACTATATCAGAAATGGCGGATCCAGTGTCATTTATGCTAATACCAAGAATGTGGCGGAAGTACAACCAGGAGCACAACTGAACTTTACATCCTTCAATGGGAATATAGATTTAATAGTAGAAGGTGGTTTACAACCCATTAATGTCTCCGGGATGGGTCACGTCAACTTAACCATCATTTCTCAAGATAACCAGAGCAGTAGTTTAGTTGCTGGTAATATTAAATCTAATAACGGTAATCTCACCATCAAAGCACCCCAGGGTATCACCATGGAGAATAATAGTGCGGTGATTGGGGGGCGCACTATTACCCTGGAAACTCAAGAGGGTTTAGGAACTGAATCTCAGTGGTTAAGAGTTAATAGTGGTAATAGCATTGGTTATAGCTTTGCAGGTATTGACAGGGGTGGTGTCAAAGCCGAAGCCCAGGATAATATCTACATTCGTCAGGTAGTAGGGGATATGAATGTGATCTCCATTACTACCCCAGAGAATGTGTATCTAGATTCCGCCGGGGGGATTTTTGACGGGTTGAAAGAAAATCCCAGACTGAGTGACAAGATGGAAAATGCAACCATAGATCCCCGACTATTAGAACTGGGTGTTGATGAGGAATCCCTCAAATATCCCCTATCCTTCACCCTGTATAACTACCTGTACCCCGGTGCGGAATCCATAGACACTGGTTCAGCTATCAGAAGCTCAGAAGACTATAATATTATCGCTCGCAATATCACCATCAGCGCCGGGGGACAAATAGGTGAGATCGGGGATATGGTAGCCATAGATTTATCTAATGGCTTTAGAGCCTTGTCTACCCAAGACAAGAAAACCCTTTCCAATGCGGCGGTGAGTGATGTGGCGGGGGTCATCTATGCCACTTATAGATATATTGGTGGTGGTCTCAGTGATCTGAATCTCAGTGAGACAGATTTCAATGACACCAGTGTATGGGAAAAAATCACCCCGGAATTTGCGACTGGTACTGATAAACTGGTTGAGCAAAAGGTAAATATCACCACCGGTCAAAGAGTCTTAGCAGAATACAACCCCACAGAATACGGACTGTATGAGTATCTGGGGGAAAGTGGAGAAATTGACTTAAGTCAACAAATCTACATAGATACGAGGGTATGGCGGGAAATCACCCCAGACTATGGCACAGATGCACCAAATGCTGTAAATCTACAGAACGGGCAATTAGTAGCAGATAAGACCATTGTTGAATATGTAGGTTTACAATTAGTTGATGACCTCGATATAGATGTCCCTGATGCTTCACCCACCATTGACGCTGGGGGAGGGGTGGCGTTGCAATCTTCCGGCACATTGAAAATTAACCGCATCACCGCCGGGGGCGATGTGCGGCTACAATCTCCAGGGGATATTATTGATAACTACATCCCCAACACCACCGCAGGTATTAGCACCACTGGTAATGTGCTGTTAGTCTCCCAAGGTAATATTCAAGGAAATACCGCTGATAATCCCTTCCGGGTCAACTTGTTTGGGGACATCAAGATTAATAGAGGACTGAGTACGGAATCAGCGGGAGATACTTACATTCGCCACATTGGGGATAAATCCCTATTTATTAATCAGGTAAATGTGGGCGGTGATGTGAAAATTGAAGTACCAGCAGCCAATGTCTACCTGAATAACATCACTACACCCAATAACGTAGATTTACAGGTACGTGGTTACATCAGTGATGCTAATCCTGATGAAATGAATATTGAGGCTACATCTATTAATATTGAGTCGGAAGCAGGTTTCATTGGTGAATATGCCAACTACCTAGATATTGACTTGCTGAACAATGGGGTGATTAATGCGACATCCACAGGGACAGACCAAGGGGCGATTTACCTCAACTCTCCAGAACGAGATTTACGAATTGGTGTGATTAACACTAAATTTGATGTGGGTTTACGCACACCAGAAGGGATTGTAGATACCATAGATGGAGTAGTCACTGGTAGAAACGTCACCTTAGAATCGGGTAAAGATATTGGTAGTAGTGATAAGTTCTTCCACATTGACACCAATTCTGTAACTGATGGTGATTTGATAGTAGTTACTGATGGTAACGCCTACATCCGGGAAGTATCTGATGACTTAATCATTGAGCGGGTGAATGTCATCGGTGATGTTGATATTAGAGTGGGTACGGGTGACATGATAGTGGGAGAAGTCACCGCAGATACCCTATATCTGGAAACTAGTCACGGAATGTTTATCCCCGGTGCGGTGACTACCGAAAGTACTATGACATTGGTGGCTAATACTTCCCGCTTACCGAAATATGATGATTACCTGAGTGTAGCTCTGCCAGATGAGTTATATCTCAAAGATATTCAAGACAGAGAAGCAGACCCCTTCTCCCTGTTCTTAACGGGAACTCTGACCACTGGTGCAGATGACACCGACCTGAATTTAGAATTTACGGATGATGTGATTATCCGGGGTAATATCAATGTTAATGGCAACAATTCCCGGTTGAATCTGGCTTCTGATGGTTGGTTGTATATTGAAGGTTGGTTGAATGTCTCCGACACTATTAACATCAACGCCAAAGGCGATAATATTGATGGTTCCAGTGTCTACATCCACACCACAGCCAAGGTGAATAGTAATTTAGCTGGTAGTGCCATTAATATTGAAGGTACGAAGGATATAGATATCTTGGGGGCGGTAGTTGCTGGGGGTACAATTGGGGAAAATGGGGTTACCTTTACTGGTCCTGACTCTACTGTTACTATTACCGCGGGTGAGCAAATCTTCTTAGATACAGGGTTATTAGCTTCTAAATCCGTTGCTCTCAATGGTGGGATAGCTGGGGATGATGATAATGGTGTGGGGTTAATCATTACCACTGCGGGGGGTGTCACTGCTGAAGGACTGACATCTAGTGGGGCGTTAATTTCCATGAATAACCGGGGTAACATGGAAATGATGGGAACCTTAGTAGCTGGTGGTAAGCTCCTCCAAACCTTTGATAGTCAAGGTAATCTGTTATCTCAAACTGTTAACTGGTCTGGGAACTACGGTAAAATTGATATTACTTCCGAAGGTCAAGCCTTTATTGGTGGGAGAACGGTTAATCAGGGTGGGGAAGCTATAGAAACTGGTGGTTACTTGTTCGCCCATGATAATATCACTATTAATGGTGGTGGTAATGAATCTGGTATTGGTACATATATCCAAGCAGCTAGTGAGTTGGTAACCCATGCTCTGGATAGTGTGATTGAAATTAACGCCGCTGAGGATGTGGATATTCAAGGGTTATTATTACCTGGTGGTACGGTAGAAGTGGTACGGGATGCCACAGGTCAATACATGGGTCGATATGTGCATTATAATTTGAATGCAGACTCTAGTATTCAGGTGAATGCTGATAACCAAATCAGAATTGGGCAAACTTTAAAGGCTGGTAAGTTAATTGATTTAGTGGGTGGTAGTGATGAGTCTGGTAAGGGGATGGTCATCTATGGTTCTACTCAGATTGCTACTTGGGGAGAAGATAGTACCATTAATCTCAATGCTCCTGGTAGAGTTGATATACTAGCCCCAGCACACACCAATGAAATAGAGGCGAGTGGTTTCTATGAATTAGCTACAGGGGTGACTAGTCAAGATATTACCCTGAGATTACAGATTGATAAGCTAGGGTTTGTAATTGAGGCTTTGGTAACTCTATCTACAGCAGCTACTAGTGATAATACTCAGGTGGGTAACCTGACAGAAGATTTAAATAACGCCATTAAAGCCGCGACCTGGACTGTGATTAGCACAGATGATAGTAATGTTCAGTCTGTGGGGAGTATTTATACAGGGATTGATAATAATGACCTAGAGGTGAAAGTGCGGGAGGGACGGTTGATGTTAACTAGTTCCTACGCGATTAAACTGGTCAAGGACGGTTCTATTAATCCTGAGTTATTAGGATTTACTAATCTGGTTACAGAGTTAACCTCTAGTCTGCCCTACAATATCAAAGCAGATCAAGTGGGTTCAGTGGTGAATATTGGCGCACCCGCAGGACCTAATGGTAAGTTGTATATTGCGGGTAAGGTGTTGGGTTATGAAAGAATTAACCTCTACAGTAGTAAGTTACCAGATGGTGGGGATGATGTTGAGTTAGATGTTACAGGGTTGCTAGAAACCCGTAATAGTAGTATTGCCCTCAATATTGGTAGTTATGGGGTACTTAAGGGTAGTATTATTGCTGGTGGGGCTGATTCTGATGTAACGATTACTGCGAAAAATACCATTGATTTATATGGTAGTCTCACTGCTCAGGATGAGGTCAGGTTAACTGCGGGGGTAGAGGAGTCACCAGTACCAGGGGAAATGAGTATTCATACCTTTGGTACGAGTAAGATTAACGGTCGTGCGGTTAGTATTAGGGGTGTAAATGATATCTTGATCGATAGCACCCTTGGTGATAGTAGTGTCACCATGACAGATATTGAGATTGTTGCCACATCAGGAGATTTGACCTTGGGAGGGACTTCCGGCAGAATCATCACTGATGCGGATGTGAGGATGACGGGTAAGAATATTAACTTGGATGGTTTTGTCCAACATACCCAAGGTGATGGCAATGTTGATACTGTAGAGGTCTTGATTGATGCGACAAATAATGTCACTTTGATGAGTAATGTCATTAGCCAAGGTTCTGTGCAGATTACGGCGGCTAATGAAATTAGGGCTTATAATGGTCAGGTGTTGGTGACGGGTGCGGGAGAAGGTTTGACCCTGGCTGGTGGTACGATTAACTTAGGTCGCACTATTACGGTTGATGGCAACTATCAACAGCAAGGGTTTGATTTGGCTGGTGTTGCTCATGTGACCTTGGCTGTGGAGACTGTAGTCAATATTGGTTCTGGGGTGCGGATTCTCAGCAGTGGTGATGACAGTAATATTAACGTGAGTGCTTCCCAAGTGAATGTGGTGGGTTCTCTACTCGCGGGGGCGCAATTACTGGATAATAACGTTACTTGGACTGGTAAGGGAGCCGACCTGAATATCAATGCTGATGAGATTACCTTTGGTGGTGCGGGTGCTGATGGTAGTGCAGAGATGGTCACCCGTGGTGGTTCGGCTCAGGTGACGGGAAGTGTTAATATTAGTGGTGCCCAGTTCTCCATGAATAGTCTGAGTAACATCAAGGGTGATGCTACTGCTGGATTTGGAGAAATAGGCAGTTTAGAGGATACTAGGGATAGTCAGGTTAATATTACTGTTGATGAGATTACCATTGATGGTTTAATACAAACCTATGATGATGGTGCTGATATCACCATTGATAGTACGGGGTTAGTGTTCATTAATGGGTATTTGAAAGCAGCTCACACCTTGAATGTAGATGGTGGTACGGGAACTGATGGTTATGGCTTGATGCTGACACCGTTAATTTATCGGGATGGTGAAGGTAGGTTAGTTAATAGTTCTGGATTCTACATTAATGGTGATGGTGAGTATGTTGATGCGGATGGGGTGAAATTGGCTGTGGATGCAGCACCGGTGTTGAGTAATGCTGCTCCTGAGAGTTTAACCCGTGTGAGTGGGGGTACTTTAGAAACTGCGGCTCACGGTGTGATTAATATTAGTGCTGAGGGTGGTATAGTTCTGAGTGGACAGGTAGCACCAGTGAATGGCTCAACGGTGAACCCGGATAAAATCACGATTGTGAGTGAGGGGAATACAGGGGATATCTTCATTGATAATGCCATTGGGGCTAAGAGTCAGGTGATTATCCAGGGTAGGAACCTGTATTTAGTGGATTATAGAGAAGATGAACCCAAGGATTCACAGTTACCGAATAATGCTCTGATTCAAACCTATGGTGGTGGGAATTTGAGTTTAAGTGACCCATCTATTCAAATTCATGGGACTGATGAGGTGGTAATTGCTAGGAGTAAGGCTCCTTTAACTAGGGCGTTGGTGGATTCTATCGCTGATGTGGAAGTTAGGGGTAATAGTCTGTGGTTACAGGGCTATATCTTCAGTGGGAATGGTGAAGATATCAGCTTGAATGCAGTGGGTGATATCAATATTAGTGGTTTGGCTAAGGCTCATGGTAATGTGAATATCCGGGCGGGTATTGGTGCTGATTGGTCTTTAGATACTCTCAGAGGTTCTATTACCAGGGAGCAACTCAGTGGCGGTAATGTCATAGTTGATGGTGCGGGAACTTTAGAGGCGACTGTGGGGACTATTAATGTCCTGGCTGGTGGTACAGTGCGGGTAGATGCTGACTCTAGCTTGGGTGTAGGAACAAAGGCTGTATCTATTCCGGTGATTAGTCAACGGGCGATTACAGTACCGGTGGTAACGGGTACTAAGGTGGTGGCTGATGGTACGGTTGAGGTGGAGGTGGTGAATTGGGTTCCCACTATGGCGACGGAGCAGGTGGGTACTGATAGGGTGCGGGTAGGTAGTAAGTTCTACACTATGGATGTGACCTTAACTCAGGATAGTTACTGGAATCCGACGACGGGTCAGGAGCGGGAATACTTTGTTAATCAGGTGGATTATTTCCTCAATGATAGTGGACAGTTGACTATTAATGGGGTTACCCATAGTGTAGATTGGACTGTGGCGGGTAGACCGAGGGCGGATCATTTGTTTGAGGATTTGTCCCCTGACCAGCAGTTGGTGATTTTGGGTCAGTTGGGATATCATAAGCTGTATGATTTCGGCTACACTAATGCCAAGATTAATCAGGTGATTAATGGTAATGCGACTCAGATAGGTTGGAGTCCTGATTGGGCGAATAATACGAATAAGACGATTATTAATGTACCGGTGGCGGGTTGGAGTAATACGGCTGATCCCAGACAGAATAAGTATATTCGGGTTCCCCAGGGTTCTAATATTGAGGATGTGTTGCGGGTGGTGTCTCAGGGGACTGAGACCAGGTGGCAGGAGAATGTGGGTTATTATTGGGATACGGCTAGGGTTAAGTATACTCAGGATAGGTCTACTGTAACGGACTTTAGTATACCTGGTAATACTTATACATGGGACTATGACAAGAGTCCGGCGCGTTGGGCTGTATCCTACGATAGTAATGGCAAGCGCAACTATTCTATTAATGAGTTTAACGGTGGGATTAATCCTGTCACCAATCCCTTCAGTGCTTTAAATCGTAGTCAAACTCCGGAATGGTATGGTGACGGCAAAATACCCGCCAATGATATACGTGGAACGAACGCTTTTGCACCGGGTACTTACTTCATTACCACTGCTAACCGTGATGCTAGTCCCCTAAGTTCTCAGGGGCGTTATGTACGGAATGTTGGCAGTAGTTATAAGCTATCGCCCACCGGAACATGGACTTCTGCTCAGTCTTGGGCACAAAGTCAGGGAGGAAACTTGGTGACAATCAACTCTGCAGAGGAAAATGCCTGGTTAACTAGTGTTTTTGCTCCTTTAGGAATAAGAATATGGATTGGATTTACAGATGCGGCTCAAGAGGGTGTGTGGAGATGGGTAAGTGGTGAACCTGTAACCTATACAAACTGGCATCCAGGCGAACCCAATAATTCTGGTGATGAAGATTATGGAGAACTGGGTTTTGGTGCTGGTGGGCTGTGGAATGATTTACCGAACACTGGAATAAACGCATCGGGTCCAGCGGAAATTCCAGTACACGAAACCCAATACGACTACTGGTACAACTGGACATCAACCAACACCGCCATCCGTGACCAACGACACACCTTACAATATCAATGGGTGAGCAACCCGGAAGATGTTTACGACAACCGCCCCCGGTACGAAACCAGGGAAATCCTCCTCAAGAGCGTCTCCACCCAAACCAACACCAAATACCGCACCGAAAACATCACCGAAGACCAGACCATCTGGGTAACAGAACGCACCACAGACCCCAACCAAAAAGCCTACGGGGAATTTGTCGGAGACACGATGACCGCAGGTAATGGTATTAATATAGATGCCACAGGCAACATCAGCATCATCGGCAAATTAATCACCACTAACCCCAACAGCACCCTGAACATCAACACCCTTGGGGTTGTGAACATTGAAGGCAAACTACCAGATAATAATGATGGTGACACCTTAGCCGCACCCTCCCATCTGGAAGCCAACAGCATCAGCATCACCGCCGATACCATCAACATCACAGATAACAGCCAATTACTAGCAGATACCGGCGCTGTTACCCTCACCACCACAGGGGACATTCACTATGATGGCGTAACCACCACCACCGCCCAAATCCACTTGAATGCTGGTCAAAATTTGCACATTCTCAACCGGTTCAATGGTAACACCATGACAGCGGTAGCGGGTGGTAACATCACGGGTAACAAATACACAGACATCCACACCAGTGGTAACCTCACCCTCACAGCTAATACTGGTAATATCGACCTCCCCTCTAGTTGGATAGTCGCTGATGCTGTCACCCTCAATGCAACCCAGGGAACCATTAATAATTACTTAGTGAATGATAATGGCAACCTGGAACATGGTTTAATCACTGCCAACACCATCAACCTCAACGGTCAATCTGGCATTAATGCCAACCTCAAAGGCACTAATGTTAATATCATTAACACCAACCTGGGTAATATTGACCTCATCCTAGATGAGAAGGACAGTAACGGTATTAACAGCGTTGTCACTACTACCGATGGCAATATTAGTATTAACGCCCTGGGTGATATTAACTTAGAACATATCGAAGCCTTAACAGAGGGCAATAATATCACCATTATCAGTGACAAAGCAGTCACCGTTAAGAAGGTACAAGCTGATAATGACTTAAGGATTAAGACATCCGGGGAATTAATCCTAGAATTAGCCGCTGGTAACGACTTAGCCGCTGGTGGTGAAATTACCCTCAACAGTGGTGGTATCAGCACTAATAACAGCACCCCCCTGACTATGGAAAGCTTAAACCTCATCGTGGGTGGTGCGGTGAATCTGAAGACAGCAGTCAGCAACCTGAGTATAGAAACCGGTGCTGGTGATGTCACTATTGATAATATCTCTGGGGACTTGATAGTTACTACTGCTCAGATTGGGGATGGTAACTTTAACCTGACCACATCGGGAACCCTGACAGCAGAACTGGTGACATTGGTTAATAATGCTGTAGCGCGCAGCTTTAACTTGACCTCTGGTGGTAACATGACCATTGGGGAAATTAACCTAGGTCATTACGGTGATTATGATGCTGATGGTAATTTGGTCAGCTACACCCAAGTTAACCTGACAGCCAATGGTGATATACTCGCCGTCAATTCCGATGATGACGAACCAGAATTAATTGCTCTCAAAGCCAACCTCACCGCTACTGGTACGGGTAGTGATATAGGATTATTAGAAGTTGACTTAGGAGAAATCACTGCCACCGCTGATGGTAATATTAAAATCAAGGGTATTAGTAAACGTGCATTGAATATGCCTGTGATGACTTCTACCACAGGTAATATTGAGGTTGTCAATCAGGGTAGTTTGGTGACATCCGCTCAATTAACTGTTCCCAACACGGGAACCATTGATTTAAGAAGTGTCACAGGTGATGTAGTAATTAATGTCCTCAATGAGGATACTATTCTCAAAGCTGACACCTTAATTCTGGATGCTAACCAAGCCTTAGATATAGACTCAAAAATCACCCTAGATGCCAATGATATTACCCTGGGTAGAGGTAAGTCCGGTGTTGTGCAAGGTGGAATAATACTACCAAAGACCACGACAGGTGAAATTGCGTTAGCGGTGGGTTCTGATAACATTGTTATCTCTCCCGAATCCTTTAAGAACTTGACGCGAGCAGGTACTGAAAAAGTTATCAACCTGATAGCTAGAGGTAATCTACAAACTACAGGACAGTACGCAGGTTACTATAGATATAGGGATACGACAAGTAAACAGGACTATTACCTAGATAAGGCTCTAGATGAAGCTCAGATAGGCGACATCAAGGTTTATGATGCTGCTCTGCAACTCTTGACGGATACTACAGCTAAAGCCGGGTTAAATCTAGTACCTATTTTAAATACGGTTTCCTACCATGAAAGGGAAAGTCAAACAGGTAGATATGTCTACTATAATGACGCGAATAATAATGGTGTCTTAGACTCGGCTGAACGTATTTACTACAAAGATAATCCCAATAGCACTACAGTTTACAGTCGTCAAGATAGCTCTGGTAAATATGGTTATATAGTCTTAGAGGATACAGGTTCTGGTATTCCTGAGAATAAAACCATATATGTTAATGAGGCTGACCGGACTGAAGTTGCCGAGAACCACCATTACAAACGTGTAGAATTGTACATGACTGAGGTTAGTGACACCAGTGCTTTAAACCTCCAGGCTAAAATGCGGTCAGAGTTAGCAGGGGGAATTAAATTAGCTGAAGCTGCGGGTGAGTTACAAACTAATCGCACTGCTTTTGAAGCGGTTGCAGATAAATTGATTCTCAAATCTCAAAGGGACTTGGGTAATATCAATTTAATGGAAATGCTGAATCAAGCAAGTAATGTGGAAATTAGTGTTGGTGGTGACCTAGAATTGGGTGCAGTACCCACTACAACTAATTTAACAGTCAGTTCCATGGGTTACTTTAATGAGCATGGTACTTTGGTGGGTGGTAGTGTGAGAACTACTAATGGTGCTGCGCTGACTTCTGAAAATATCACCCTAAACGCGTTGAAGGATATTGATGTAACAGTTAATAGTCAAAATGCGACTTTAAATGCAGGGGTTGCTAATCGTGGTACTATTAGGGTCAATGCGACGGGTTCTAATTTGAATGGTGTCACTGCTACTGGTACAGATATTACTATCACGGCTGACACCATGGATGTTAATCATGTGCAAGGTGATAAGGTATCCTTGATAGGGAATACCCTCAATAATGTCAGTGCTACTGGTACAGATATTACTATCACTGCGACTGAGACCATCAATATTAATCATGTGCAAGGTGATAAGGTATCATTGATAGGGAATATCCTCAATAATGTCACTGCTACTGGTACAGATATTACTATCACGGCTGACACCATGGATGTTAATCATGTGCAAGGTGATAAGGTATCATTGATAGGGAATATCCTCAATAATGTCGCTGCTACTGGTACAGATATTACTATCACTGCTAATGGGACTATCACCACTTCAAATACAGGGATTACAGCCAATTCTCTATCTGTAAATGGTACTGGAAATATTGGCAGTGAAGGTAATGTAGTGCAAACTGCGGTGAGTCAACTGAATGTAAGTAATGGTGGTAATGCTTATATTCGTAATCAAGGCGAGATGACGGCGAGTAACATTAACCTTAGTGGGTCACTCAACCTGGAAAATGTCGGGGCTTTAACTATGGGTGCTGTGAATACCACTGGTAGTGTTAATATCAGAGCTCGTAGTCCTGTTATCCAAGCAGAGGATATCATCTCCACTGGAGATATCAGTATAGTCGCCACGGAATCTGCTGGAAATGAGGATTACATAATCATCCGTGATGGTGTCACTCTCAGCACTACTGGAAATATTACCTTGCAAGCTGGTGACGATGTTACCCTGGAGAATAATTCCACTTTGAACGCTTCGGGCAATATTGTTATAGAAGCAGATTTAGGTACTGCTGATGTGGGTACTGGGGCTACTGTGAGTTTGAATGGTAGTATTACAGGCAGTAGTTTAACTATTACCACCGGGGATGATGCCGATACCATTAATCTGAATCAAGCAGCTCAAGTTACCACGATCAATACCGATGGTGGTGATGATGTGATTAATTTTGGTAATAGCAGTAATACTCTCAATGATTTCACTGCTGCTGTAACTGTGAATGGTGGTGATGGCACAAATACCTTAAATATCAACAATCAAGGGGATGATGAAGGACGAACTGTAAATATTACCCCAACGGACATTACTGGGTTAGGGTCTGAAATTAACTATAGTGGTCTGGCAAATATTAACCTGAATCTGGGTAATGATGATGACGAGGTTTTAGCAGTTGCAACGGTGACGACAACTAATGTCTTCGTCCATGGTGGTGGAGGTAAGAATACATTTGCGCAAGATTTCTCAGCTAGAACCGATGATTTAAATCTCACTATTAACCTGCAAAACTCGGCACTGGCTGCAAACCTGAGTTATGCTAATGTGCAAGGAATGAAGCTGATATTGGGTTCTGGTAACGATACGGTGAATCTGACTAATCTTCCTGTGAGTGCGGGTGCTAATAATTCTCCAGAGTCAGTGATTATTGATGGTGGTGATGGTACAAATACCTTAAATGTCGAAAATCAGGGGGATACTGTTGGACGGACTGTAAATATTGCTCAAACAGAAATTACTGGTTTAACGGTAGCCATAGAGTATGACAAACTGGAAAATATTAACCTGATACTGGGTTCTGGTAATGACATCATCTCAGCAGATGAAACTGTGACAGCTTCTGTCTTCTTTGATGGTGGACAAGGTACGGATAGCTATGTTCAAGACTTCTCACAGCGTACCGATGACTTGGAGCTAGATGTTGATCTTAATGGTGTACCTGGTGGGAATGGCTTCAGTAATGTAGAAAGAATCAACTTTATGTTGGGTTCTGGTAATGATACCTTGACGCTGATTAATCCTAGAGTCATTCCTAATTCTCAGGTTTCAATTGTGGGGAATGGGGGGAGCGATCGCCTAAACTTTGACTTCTCCTCTAATACATCTGGATTGAGAGCATCGCTAACAGTCCATAATCATTTCATCAATGGTTTAGGTCTAGATTCTGGTTTGCAATACAGCATGATGGAGAGATTAGCTATCATACTGGGTTCTGGGGCAGATAATATTAATCTCACTGACAAGTTTGGCGGTATCTTAGAATTGGATGCTGGTGATGGTGATAATACAATCGGGGTAGGAGATGGTGACCATACCATATCAGTAGGGGATGGTAATAACCAGATAACTACAGGTAATGGCAATCAGACTATTGCTACTGGTAATGGCAATAACACCATTACCACAGGTCATGGTGGGGTGATTACCATTAATGCTGGTACTGGTGATGACCGGATTACCACAGGACGTGGTACCACGATTACCATTAACGCTGGTGAGGGTGAGAACATCATCAAAACTGGTGATGGCAATCAAAACATTACCACTGGTGCTGGTAATAATAGTATCACTACGGGAAATGGTAATCAAAACATTACCACTGGTGCTGGTAACGACAATATCAACACAGGTAATGGTGACACTATTACCATTAACTCTAATGGTGGCAATAACACCATTAGCACAGGTCATGGTGAGGTGATTACTATTGGTGCTGGTGCGGGTGATGACCAAATTACCACAGGACGTGGTACCACGATTACCATTAACGCTGGTGAGGGTAATAACAGCATCAGAACTGGTGATGGCAATCAAAACATTACCACTGGTGCTGGTAGTGATACTATCACTACGGGAATTGGGAACATGATTAGGATTAATGCTAATGATGGCAATAACACCATTACCACAGGTCATGGTGGGGTGATTACTATTGATGCGGGTACTGGTGATGACCGGATTACCACAGGACGTGGTACCACGATTACCATTAATGCTAATGGGGGTAATAACATCATCAGAACTGGTGATGGTAATCAAAACATTAGCACCCTTGCTGGTGATGACAGCATCACTACGGGAAATGGTAACAGTATTAGCATTAACTCTACAGGTGGCAATAACACTATTACCACAGGAAATGGTGGGACTATTATTATTGATGCTGGGGATGGTAATGGCAATAACACCATTAGCACTGGTCATGGTGGAGCTATCACTATTGATGCGGGTGCGGGTGATGACCGGATAACCACAGGACGTGGTACCACTATTATCATTCGTGCTGATGATGGCAATAACACCATCAGAACTGGTGATGGTAATCAGAACATTACCACTGGTACTGGTAATGACAGTATCACTATAGGAAATGGCAATAGTGTGATTACAGCTGGTGACGGTGATAACATCATTGTCACAGGAAATGGCAATCAAACTATTACCACTGGTGATGGTGATGACCGCATTACTACAAAGAATGGCAATGATACTATTAATGCTGGTGAGGGTAATAACACCATCAGGACTGGCAGGGGTAATAAGATAATAATTTAGTGATAACCTGATGAAGGATATAATTTTTGTGGGGTGGGTATCTTACCTGCCTCTGTGTCCCTGACCGAAATGTGCTGTAATTGCTGTTATCGGCGAATAATGGGTAGAAGTCTGCGGAAAATATCTATACCTCGCCGTAATTGATTGAAAACTTTGCGTATTTTGGTAAAATCTACCCTATTTTGATCAATATCATCGGCATTGAAGATATGATCATTCATGCCGCTAAGTCCTGCGATCGCACTATAGTAATACCGTAATTCCGCTAGTTTCCCTGGATTCATAGGACTGATAAAGGAAGAAATGGCAGGGGGGTTAGAAGTAGGTGCATTTTCACTGATAAAATCTGTTACTTTTATTTCCAGACTTAAAGCAGTAGCTAATATAATATTGCCGCCATCCCTGCCATAGTCTGGTGAAACTACAGGGGTGATGTTCCACCTGTTAGCATCTGGTATTGGTGTACTATTTCCAGCGGTTTCTATAATGATTTCCCGGATTTCGCCATTAGTTAAGTTAGGATTAGCACTGAGCATTAAGGCAACTACACCAGCAACGTGAGGAGCGGCCATGGATGTACCACTATATGTACCATACTCATTACCAGGGAGGGAGGAATAAATACCCACTCCTGGAGCCGTTACATAGGGAAAAGAATTCAGCCCAGCCCTGTTAGAGAAGTTAGCCATCTGACTGTTCCTGTCAACTGCTCCCACAGCCAATCCCCATTTGTTGGCATAGCGAGCAGGATAGCCAGGAAATGGGTAACTATTATTACCCGCTGCCATGACAACCACAACACCTTGACTACTGGCATATTGAATAGCAGTTTCCAATGTGCTGTTAGGGAAATTACTACCGAGACTGAGATTAATTATATCAGCACCATTATTCACAGCATAGTAAATACCATCGGCAACGGTATTACTGCTGCCTGATCCCTGTTCATTGAGAACTTTAATCGGCATGATTTTGGCATCATAGGCAATACCAGTTACCCCAAAGCCATTATTTGCTCCAGCAATGGTTCCAGCCACATGAGTACCATGACCATTAACATCAATGGTACTGTTGGTATTGTCAACAAAATTCCAACCCTGGGCATCATCAATATAGCCATTATTATCGTCATCGATGCCATTACCGGGAATTTCATTGGGATTAGTCCAAATCTTATCCTTCAAATCTGGGTGATTATAGTCAACGCCGGTATCTAACACAGCAACAACTACACCATTACCTGTGTAGCCCTGCGCCCAGGCCGCCGGTGCTCTGACTAAATCTGCTCCCCAATTATTACCACCCACAGGAGGAACATCAGCAAAAGTATTTTCACCAGCAGCTCTTGCTACTGCTGCTCCGGCGTTAATCAAGCCATAGCCAGAATTAAAATTATAGTTAGCGGTCTGGGCGGAAGTTGTATTAATATTATCAGGATTATCGGGTGAATTAAAACTACTCCGACCACTGAGGCTCAAGCTATAATCGTGGATTTGAAAAGTGTCTACGGAGGAGAGAGGGGTGGAATTTAGCCCGTGATCAGGAAACAAAGTCTGACTAATATCGTCAATGGGCATATATATTTTCTCCTCAATGAAACAGAATATTTTTTGACAGCACTTGTTAAAACCTGTTTCCCAGGTTTTAAAAGGTGAGTTTACCTCCCTTAATCACAATTAATATGAAATCAAATTGCAAAATGACTCTTTTTTGACCAAAAAGTATAATTAAAAGTATAGTTTTTCCCGTCGTTTAGAGGATGTTTGTCAAGTCATGATTAGTGTATCGAATATTATTTGACCCCACCCTAACCCTCCCCTTGTAAGGGGAGGGAACTGGATTTCAGCAATTAAAGAGGCTAAAGATGTGATGAAAATTACAGATGAAAACTTATCAAACAACCTCTGAGTTAGGTAAAAAAGGGCGGGCTTTCCTGCCCACCCCACAAGATTTATGATCGTCATGGCGAGGGGTTCCCTGTGACCGCATCACCCAAGACACAAATAAGATCAAATATTTGCTTGCTGACGTTGGTATAGTGACCAGTACAAACCCTTTTGTTGTAGCAAATCTAAATGAGTACCTCGTTCTGCAATTACGCCTTTTTCCAAGACTAAAATCAAATCGGCACGTTTTAGGGGTGCGAAACGGTGAGCAATAAGGAATACAGTGCGGTTACTAGAAACTTTTTGTAAATTTTGCAAAACTTGCTGTTCAGTTTCACTGTCTAAAGCGCTGGTAGCTTCATCTAAAACTAAAATTGGTGCTGAGGATAGAAAGAGTCTGGCTAGGGCTATGCGTTGTCTTTGTCCCCCAGATAAAGCCGTCCCTCTTTCTCCCACGTTGGTTTCATAGCCGTAAGGTAATTGACTAATAAAATCATGGGCGACAGCTAACCTTGCAGCTTCTACTACTTCCTCGGCGGTAATATCGGGGTTACCAAGAGTAATATTTTCTAAGATGGAGCCATTAAATAAAAAATCTTCTTGGAGAACTACGCTAATTTGTTGGCGTAGTGAGGCTAAATCAGCACTCTTAACATCAAATCCATCAATTAAAATCCGTCCCGATTCAATTTGATACAGGCGTTGTAACAGCTTAGAAAGGGTACTTTTACCCGAACCACTGCGGCCGACAATTCCCACAAATTGCCCTGGTTCTACGTTGAAGGAGATACCTTTAAGGACAGGTTCAATGTGTGGTTGGTAACGGAAAAATATTTGCTCGAAGCTAACTTGACCTTTGATGGGTGGTAAAACTAAGCCTGTTCCTGATTCTGCTTCTGGGGCAATGTTGAGAATATCACCAATGCGGTCTACAGAGAGTAGCACTTGTTGGAGATTTTGCCATAGTTGCACTAGACGTAATAGTGGCCCGGTGACTCTTCCTGAGAGCATTTGAAAGGCGACAAGTTGCCCAATAGTGAGATTTTGCTCAATGACTAGTTTGGCACCAAACCAGAGAATGAGTAAAGATGAAAAATTGGTGAGAAAGTTACCGATATTACTGCTAATATTAGAGGTGGTAGAGGCTTTAAATCCTGTACGCACAAACCTTGCAAATAATCCTTCCCAGCGATCGCGTGCTGCTGGTTCCGCTGCATGGGCTTTGACGGAGTGGATCCCTGTGACTGTCTCGACTAAAAATGATTGACTGTCCGCATTGCGATTAAAAGTTTCATTGAGCCAATTGCGCAGAATTGGTGTAGAGATAATTGTCAAAGCTGCAAATAAAGGCAATACCGCCAAGGCTACAAAGGTCAGCTGGATATTGTAATAAAACATCAAAACTAGGTAAACTACAGCAAAGAAACTGTCTAAAATCACAGTTAATGCTGTACCTGTGAGAAATTGGCGGATTTGTTCTAGTTCCTGAACCCTAGCTATGGTATCTCCCACGCGCCGTGACTCAAAATAAGCTAAAGGCAAACGCATGAGATGGCGAAATAGTTGAGCCGATAGGCTTAAATCTAAACGGCGGGCGGTATGAGTAAAGATAAATAGCCGCAGAATACCCAGTATAGATTCAAAGGTCGCAATTAACAACAGTGCGATCGCCATCACATCAAGAGTGGGCAAACTTTGCTGCACCATTACTTTGTCAATGACAACTTGGGTAATCAGTGGAGTTCCCAACCCTAGCAGCTGCAAAGTAAAAGATGCCACTAATACTTCCGCGAGGAGTTTCCGGTACTTCCAAACTGCTGGGGTAAACCAACCCAAATTAAATTTTTCTTGACTAGATATCAGTTCAACTTGCCAGAGTCTACCATCCCATGCAGCCTCAACCACCGACTGGGGTAAACTTTCACAAGCATAATCCTGATTGAGGGGATTAGCAATAATCAGGTTAGATCCTTTCATCCCATAAGTTACCACCCAAGAAGCTGGCCGGGATGAATCCAGTTGCCATTGTAGCATAGCTGGAAATGATAACTGCCGCAAGTCAGCCCAGGTAACTTGTAACCTTCGCACCATTAACCCCAACTTCTCAGCCCCCTCCACCACATTCTTGGGGCGCTGTCCCCTGAGTTGGCGTTGCACCCATTCTAATTTCACCGGATGTTCTAAGTATTGCGCCACCATTGTTAAGCAAGCAGCAGCGGTGTTCCCACTATTTACAAAGGGATAAGCAGAGGTGACAACCGTTGGGGATGGGTTGAGTTCCGGTGTCAGGTCTGGTACTTCTAAGTTGCTCTGGTGAATATCAGCTGTGTCCTTCCCACCAGTTCGCCAAAAATCTTCAATTTCAGGACTAGAAAACTCTATCCACAGTTCCGTACTCCAACATACTACCACTACTTCTTTGCTAGCAGCTACAGCTTTGCAGTCTACAGACATCTGATACAAACTACCAAACCAATCACCAGCTTGTAGAGAGGCTAAAGGCTTACCTTCTTCTTGTTCTCGTAAGCGGACTTTACCAGTCAAAATCAAAAACTGATCACTACCTGCTGCGGTTGACCAGATTTTTTCTCCCAAACGATATTGACGGATTTGGGCTTGATTTTGCAGTTGGGATTGTTGTTCAGAACTCAACCAGCGCAGGGGTGGTTGATACCAAGGTATAGAAGCTAGGGCGTTGACTTTTAAACGTTGATTATCCAGAGATTTTAGCTCATTTGTAGTTTGACCGTCAGCTTTTGAATTTTCTCCACTAGCCATTTCTCAAATAGTTCATTTTGTAGTGATTGTTGAAGTTGGATATCTTCTAAAGACGCCGGCAAAAATTCTTCCACTCGAAATAAGCCGTAACGTCCTTCGATTTCTATAGGTCCGACAACTTGTCCAGGAGTAGCTATATCAAAAACTGCTCTTAATTGATCCGGTATTGTTCCTCGGCTTACTGGTCCCATCATTCCGTTAACCATGCGGTCTTCTGCGAGGGAATATTCTTTCGCTAGTTGCTCAAAACTACCTCCTTCTGCAATTTGGCTTTGTAGTTCTTCAGCTATTTCTAGATCCTCGACAATAATTCGGGAAACTATCACCCGGTCTAGAAAAATTTTGCGCTCGATAAAATATTCGGAAATTTTCGCTTCTGTAATTAAAACTTTCAGCTTTTCTAATTTAAAGTTCAGGGCTATTGATTCGTAAAAGGTAGCGTAGTCTGTGGCATTGTCCTTTAGCCATTCCTGAAATACTTTAGGGTCATTGAGTTGATTCTTGAGGCGGAAATCAATAATGGTCTGTTCAGTGGAAGCGGGACTAATGTGTATATCATCTCGCGATTGTATTTCTTGTTCAATAACATATTGGCGGAGAATATCGCCAATAAAATGGGCTAATTTTCCAGAGGCTTGCAGATATTTTACCGCCTGATTTATAAAAATTGGCCGGTCATTAACTATCAAAAACGGTGAAGATTCCATGAAATAATCCCATAAAGAACAGATGAAGAAAGTAAATGAGCCAAAATATAAACTAAATCTATCTATCTCAGCCACCTGAAAACCGATGATTATAAAATAATGGTAAAATTAACGCATAATAGAATCAACTATGCGCCAATACTTGCGTGTTTTTTTAAAGAATCAGGCGAAAAAATCAGGAAATAGTAATTTTCCAAATCAAGGCGAGTGTCATAGCTGCGATCGCCCCAATTAATGTGTTAATAATATTTACTACTTCGTTGGTGAGCCAGTCATATTTAGATTGCAATGTCGCCCCAATCACACTTTCTAAATTTGTAGCGATAAATGCAGCCAATATACACCAACACACTCCTAATAAATCCACTAAACCCACAGCCCAACCTACACAGGCGATCGCAATAGAAGCCACCACACCGGCCATTGTTCCCTCTAAACTCACTGCTCCTTCTGTACCACGAGATACTGGTTGTAGTGTAGTAATCAAAAAAGTTCTCTTACCGTAGGCTTTACCAACTTCGCTAGCAGTGGTATCAGCAAGCTTAGTACTCAAACTAGCGACATAACCCAGTAATAGTAGAAACTCAAGGTTACTGACTATGAGTAATCCGGAATTGAGAATTCCTACCCCCAACGCACACACAGCAGCAGTCAGAGCCGAACCCCAAACATTTTCCGGACCTCTAGCTCCAGAACGTTTCTCAGCTATTCCTTCTGCTTCTTTTTGTGCCATGCCAATACGTGTTACACTAGAACCAACCAAAAAATAGAACATTACCACGAGATATCCTGGCCAACCAAGAGTTACCCAAATGAGTACTCCCAGTAACCAAGCGTGAAATAATCCGGCTGGGGTAAGTAGCTTTTTAGGCAAAATCGAGGCTAAAGCTAACAGCACCGTGTTTAATCCTATGGCTACTAACCAGGGATTTGCAAAGTCAATAAAAGATAACATCAGCAATCAATCATGAGTACTTTGGCCAGAATACCAACAGGATAACCAATTTTAGAACTGGGATGTTGAGTTTGTGCCACTGTTTCACGCCAAAAATGCCGACCTTCTTTTCCTATTACAGGTTAAGTACACAAAAAACAGGCAAAACTAGAAAAAACCCTCACCAACTTGTAAAGATGTGTTAATCGCTTTTCCACCCCACTCCACGCCAACATCTTCACTAAGATATAAGCTGAAATTATCTTAAACTGTATGTTTGACCACAAACCTGGTTTTGGTGCATCAGGTTCTCACCATTTCTGTGTTGATATTAATAATGGCTATGGCGCTCACCTTATTTCATCTGGCTTTCCCTGTAACTAACATCGCCCAAACCAAAGCATATTACGTGGATGGACTCGGCTGCATCCCCGGCCGTGAAAATTCCCAAGCGCTAATTCTCAACCTCTACGGACATCAACTAGTAGCTCACCTCACAAAGGAAACTCTATCACCCCAAAGAACAATCTACCCTAGACACTTCGGACTGATTTTTACTGAAGAACATGACTGGGAAGAGTTGCTAGAAAAAGCACAAAAACAGCAGCTTATTTTTCGGGAATCACCTAAACTTCGCTTTGTGGGTTCAGCCCTGGAGCATCGCACTTTCTTTTTAGAAGATCCCTTTTACAACTTGATGGAATTTAAATATTACCGCCACCCAGAGGCGATTTTTGACAGTTCTCAGTATTCCGAAATTGGTGACCGGGGTTAATGGGTTCTGCCAAGGCAGATACTACGGCTGCCAAACTCTTGGGATCTGTTAACATTGAGGGATGTAGTAGAACTTTGACTACTACTTCTTTTCCCACGGGCATTTGTGAACTATTTGCCGGAACGATCATTAAATCATAAGGTGTCCATATCGATGTAAAATTTATTTGCTCTAATATCTGAGCATCACCATTTAAATCTTGGATGAATTGACTATTAGAGCGCATTTGCAAGCAGCCTGGACGCTGGGAAGCATAGGCCATCAAAGTTCCGTTGTGAGGAGAGGAAATAGTAATTAACCTGTGTACGCGGTTAATTCCTCCTAGCCTTTGAACATAGTAACGGCTGACAATTCCTCCCATACTGAAGCCTACTAAATCAATTGGTTTGTGTGGGCCAAAGGTATTAAGAATATAATCTCTTACCTGTTGTGCCAAAATATCCAGGCCAAGGGTAGCATTATTGGGAACCAGATCCAGGGTATACACAGGCCAACCCTGCTGTCGGAGATAACTGGCCATGGTATTGAAAACTGCTCCAGTGTCTTCAATACCATGTATTAATAACACCGAGTTACGCTGTAGGTTGTTGCTATTCATAGGAATATATGGGATGTGCTTAATTGAATGCCTTAATAGTGTCAATGTCTACTAGGAATGTATGCCACTTTTACCACGGGTCTGCCAACAGGAAAATATTAATTTTAATTAAGCATCATTTCTAAATCTTGCACTTAGCTACAGTAAAATTGAATAATTAACTCTCAATGTCTACCAGTGGGAAGTGCTTCCACTAGAGAAATAAAACTATTTACAGATATATAAACACGGGGGAAATTCTCATGTTCGGTTTTATCAAAAAGTTAATCGCGGGTATTTTCGGTTTTATTACTGGGTTGTTACCTGGTAAAAAAGGCAGTGGCTACTACTTAGAGTTAGATGAATCCGCAGATGATACAGCACCACCAGCTACAGCTAAAGATCAACAAGTATCCCCATCACCTAAAGCTAATGGTACGGCTGCGGTGGTTTCAGCAGCAGTAGATGCACCCACCGCTTCAAAAACCACTAAAGTAGAGCCGACAAAAAATACCGGAGCTAATCAAGCCACACCCACCACAGTATCAGCCTCTAATGGGACAAAAACACCAGCCACTGAAACTACTTTTGCCCCAAAATATCTTGTTCCTACTGGGTCTGGCTCTAGTCGCCGCCGTCCAGGGGCAAATATGAATTCTTACCTAGATATGGCACGACAAATGAAAACTTCTAACTAACTTGGTTGAAACTCCCCTGACTGCGGTGATGGGGATTTTTTGCTAACTAGTGAAATGCTGCGGAAATTAAGGTTATTGCTACTGTTGGCGCTGTAACTGCTCGCAAGATGCGGCGGCCAAGAGATACTGGTTGAAAGCCACAGGCGATCGCTTGGCTGATTTCCGCTTCAGTCCATCCCCCTTCTGGGCCTGTGGCAATAGTAATTGTAGATGTGTCCGATTCAATCAGGTTATTTAAATGGGGATAATCACCACGTCCCTCACAAATATAACGGTGACTTCCCAGATTAGCGCTAATACTGGTAGTAAAAGGTACGGGTTCCAAGATGGTGGGGATAAAACAGCGTTCTGACTGTTCCGCCGCTTCTGTAGCAATGCGTCGCCAACGTTCCAGTTTTTGCGGGCTGGGATTAAGTAAGGTGCGATCGCTCAATACCGGAGCAATACAACTTACACCTAATTCTGTACAATACCTGACGATTTCATCAAATCCATTCCCCTTGGGCAAGGCTACCATGAGGGTAACGGTTACAGGTAATTCATTTTCTGCGCTTAATTGTTCTAATATCTGGGCTTGTTCTCCTTCTAATTGAGCTAACCACCATTTTCCTCGACCATCCATGGCAATAAAGCGATCGCCCCCACGTAAGCGTAACACCCTGCCTAAATAATGCTGTTGCTCCTTACCCAGGGTAATCACATTTGCTTGAATTTGAGAGAGAGCGATCGCCATTCTTTGTAGTTGAGCCATGCTAATTTAATTACCTACAGTCATAAAGCATAAAAAAACCTACTCTGTAGTTAATATCACGGAGAGAAGGTTCAAAATATTTATTGAATTGATTTACACCAGAGTCTCAAAGTAAGCTTCTAAGGCTTCATTCACCAACTCAGTCATTGGCCTGTCTTGACTATTGGCTGCTGCTTTCAGCTTAGTATATACCTCATCGCGGATACTAACTCGATGGCGGGATTTACTGCTACTAGTAGCTTCAGGTTTGTAAGTATCCGCAAACTCACGTAGAGCAGCAAAACCTAGACGATGGCAAAAATCGCCAAAGCTTTCGCCGTATTCCCGAAAATTCTTAAAGTAAACGAAAATCGGCTCTAAAAAGCTTTCTATATCATTATGATGTAGCTTGTCTACATAAGGCTGCGCTAATCTTGTCTGATTTGGCGAACCTCCCAGCCACACTTGGTAAGATTCAGGAGCGCTCCCCACAAAACCTAATTCTGCCATGTAGGGACGAGCGCAGCCGTTGGGGCAGCCTGTCATCCTTACCACAAAATGCTCCTTTTGTAAACCTAGGTTATCCAATAAGTTGCGAATCCGTTCTAAAATGCCTGGTATTGCCCGTTCAGATTCCGTAATAGCCAAACCGCAGGTAGGCAAAGCCGGACAAGCCATAGCATAACGTACTAGGGGTTCAATAGTGTTGGGATCATCAACGATGCCGCAACGGTGTAGAAGCTCCTGAATGGCTGACTTATTTTCTGGCTCAATATCGTAAAAAATGATGTTGTGGTGGGGTGTCAAACGCATGGGTAAGTTAAATTGCTCCACAACTTGCCGCAAAGCAGTTTTGAGTTGAAAAGAACCCTCATCTTTAACTCGACCATTCTCTACGGAAATGCCTAAAAATAGCTTGCCATCACCTTGTTCATTCCAACCGAGGAAATCGTAATATTTAAACTCCGGTAAAGGTTTGAAAGGAGCGACTGATTTACCGAAATACTCCTCAACTTGGGTACGGAAGTTATCTACACCCCACTCATGAATTAAGTACTTTAATCGCGCATGACGGCGCTCCGTGCGATCGCCATAATCCCTTTGAGTCGCAACAATCGCCTTAACTAAATCGTAAACATCATTTTTTTCCACATAGCAGATTTCATCTGCTACCCTGGCAAAGGTTTCTTCCTTATTGTGTGTCCTCCCAAAACCCCCACCAGCAAACACATTAAAACCTTCCAGTTCTCCCTGGTCATTAGTGATTACCACTAAGGTCAGGTCTTGGGAATATAAATCTACCGAATTATCACCAGGTACAGTCACCCCAACTTTGAATTTGCGGGGCATATAGTGAGTGCCATAGATCGGCTCTTCGCTACCATGAATAATAGTACCGTTGCCATTGCGTTGTCGTGCGGCTTTAACTTCTTCGGTTTCTTCCCCACTAATGATTTTTTCGCCATCTAACCAAATTTCGTAGTATGCCCCCGTTTGAGGTGTCAACAAATCAGCGATATTATTGGCGTATTCCCAGGCATACTGGTACTCAGCGCGATTCTTGAAGGGTGCGGGTGGAGCCATGACATTACGGTTAAGGTCGCCGCAAGCCCCCAGAGTCGAACCCATATTTTTTACTATACTAGCGATCGCAGCCTTGAGATTCTTTTTTAAAATCCCATGTAACTGAAAGCCTTGACGTGTAGTTACTCGTAATGTGTGGTTCCCGTATTCATCAGATAAATTATCTAAAGCCAGATACAACTGCGGTGGTATAAACCCACCGGGATTTCTAGTCCGCAGCATAAACTGATAATCTTTCTCCTGTCCCTTGACCCGGTTATCGCGGTTATCCTGCTGATAGGAGCCATGGAACTTGAGCAGCTGTACTGCTTCTTCGGTAAAATGAGTTGTATCTTCAAGGATTTGTGTAGCTACGGGTTCGCGTAAAAAATTACTTCTTTCCTTGATACCTTCTACTTTGGAAGGCTGATCACGCTTGGCAATTGGGGCAGGAGCAGATTTAACCATCAGAGTTGTTCTATTATTCTCAATAAGGCATCGGTGGACGCCGAAGCATTTTTTCGGCTGATTGATGACCGGTAATCCGGTCGGCAATAGGAGGAATAATATAATTTTAACATGGCAGGGGCCTTTCAAGGTCTCTATCAAAATGGCGATCGCGGTTCACTTATTTAATCTTCTGCGTACTAAAAACTAATATTCCCTTGAAAATATTGTCAACAAACACCTTTGCGAACCTTTGCGCCTACTTAGCGACCTTTGCGTTTAAAAACCGTACAGGCGATCGCCCCTAGAGACACCCTCAGATCCCCGACTTCTAGCTAAATTATCCTAGACTATCTCTAATTATGAGAGAAGTCCGGGAGCTAAACTTACCCAAAGTGGAATAACCTATAACATGGTAACTACTCACACCACCTAGGGTATACCCACCAAAAATGACAGCAGCAACCCCCCAAAGCCTAAATAAATTCGTCAACTTTTGTCAGCAACACATCAAAGGACAAGAAAAACAAGAAGCGCAAACATTCTTAGACCGATTTTTTAGAGCCTTTGGACACCAAGGAGCA
>NZ_JANQDG010000038.1:0-48325 GCF_029891665.1 Anabaenopsis sp. FSS-46
AGGCCAGTTACCGAAAAAGTCAAGATAGGCAAATTGGATATACCGATCGCTTTGGGGGTCGTTGTCAAAGTCGTTATTATCAGCTTGGTCGACTACCGGAGAGAATACACTGGTGTTAAAGAAGTTTTCTACACCTTGGAAGCTCAGTTCATTGGAATTGTAGTGCAACCGCAGACTAATACCAGTGAGGGTATTGTCACCATTGGAAGTGTTGTATAACAGGGGAACACTCAGAGTACTATTGGGTACAGCCAACAAGTTATCCCCAGAAAAGATTTGTTGGCGATCGCCATCGTCATTGATAATAGTTCCCGTAGCAGTGGCGGTGGTAATGGTGGCATTATTAGCCTCTGTCAAGGTCACCCTAAAAGTTTCATTTTGTTCAGGTATCGTGTCACCTTGGACATTGACTGTAATTTCCCTTGTGGTTTCCCCGGCTCCAAAGGTGACTGTACCTGTAGGGAGAGTTCCGCCAAAGTCGGCGGCGTTGGCACTTGTACTTGTAACCGCCCAGTTAGCACTACTTGTACCTGTGGTGTCCCCTGTGCGGGTAACTGTGAAGGTGAAGGGGGTAAGTCCTTCGTTCCCCTCTAAGCGTATAGCATTAGTGGGGGCGATCGCTAGGCTGGGGATAATTACGTCTTGTTGAATAGTGAGGACTCCATCGGTTAAAGTACCCACTGGCTGCTCATTAATGTCTGCTGTTACTAAATCTAAGGTGATTTCCCCTGAACTACTTTCGGGAACTGTCAACCTCAATTTGGCAATGCTACCCTCACCTTCTGTCAGGGATATAGTGCCGAATATCGCTACCCTGGCAATACCTTCTGCTTCAATAATGTTAGGAACGATAGAAAAATTTGGATTTAAATCGCCGAGGACTATGTTATTTAAATCAATTAATGCGGTGTCATATTTGATTTCCAAATCGATCCCCAACACTCCAGTAGCGTCATCGATGTTAATCGGAATTTCAATTGTTTCCCCAGGTTTTACAGTTTGATTGGGGATGAAAAGAGTTGCCATAACATTTTTCTCCTAAACTAAGATGTTGGTTTATTTGAGTCTGTTTAAGTAATGTTGCTTGAGTAGATGGCAATCATTAAAACATTAACACCTTGTACAGCAACACTCGCAAAACAATTTGACTACCCTTAGTGAATCTGTTTATTCAGACTCAAGTATTTAAAAGGCTTACGGATATAGTGGCGGTTTTTACCGCCACACTCAAATCCTATAATACCCTCCTTTCAATATGCTTCTATACAGGAATTTGGGTAACAGGAAAACCTACCGATCGTTGGGCTACAAGAGCAGCATCCAATGCAGACAATTCTCTGTTACCTGTAATGTCTCCCAGAATAAGCGGATCAGTGACTGGGAAGGCTCTAAATCCTGTATCCAACCCTACACTCACCCGTGCAATCAAGGAGGCATCAGAAGCGCTGTACCCTTGATTTCCTGTGGTATCTCCGAAGTTTGCTACTAGTTGGACTGCACTATCTCCCACCAATCCAGCACCTGGAATGATTCGTAATAAACCAGAATTACCGTAGCTCGCACTCTCAGGGACTTCAGCCGTGAGGAAAATTAAATCGCTGTTATTGCTCAGAGCAGGTCCAGCCAGGGTAAACACAGCTTGTCCTGTTAAACGATCGATTGTGGGGGTAGAGGCGAAATTCCAACCCGATGATGGAACTACATTTGCTTCCGTAATATTCAGGATACCCGGATCATATTGCAAGGTGAAGCTAATATTATCAACACCGTTGGGGTTACTTATGCGGATGGGTAGACCAATGAGGTCATCCCCCTTGGGAACATCTACAGCTTGACCCGGTGCGCGGCTAAAGTCAGGTAAGCTCAGGACTGGTGCTGTCTGGCTCTCCACCGTAAATTCAAATTGACCACCGGGGGTACCATTACGATCTACATCGATTAACTCACCGTTAGTATAGACCAAGCCATCTGGGCGGCTCTCCAGGGTCAGGGTGTAACTACCCGGTTCTAGGATATCACCAGTCTTAACAAAGGTGAGGGTCTTAGCAGTTTCATCCCAAATCAATGAGCCATTGATGATATTTCCTTCACTATCGGTAAGGATGAGGTCTGGTAAATCAGTAACCGGGGCGAGTGGGTCGGCTACATCTAATCCGCTGTAAAGGTTAAGGACAATGAGATTTAGGTCATCATTGAATCTTAAGACAAAGCCGCTGCTAGTCTGTGTAAATACTTGATTGACTACTTCATCATCTACATCTGTGACTGTAATGGTGACATTAGTAGCAGTGGAAGTATTCCCCGCCCCGTCTGTAGCGGTAATTCCCAGGGTGAAACTGTTTGGTAAGGTTTCAAAGTCGTTGGCTGCAGCGGCTACACCTGCTGCTGTCAGGGTAATTACCCCGCTGTTGTCAATGCTAAAAAATCCAGCTTCATTACCACTGACAAGAGCGTAACCTGTAACAGCTACGTCATCAGTAGCAGTAACGGTTCCTACTTGGTAATTTACCGCTTGGTTTTCTTGGTAGGTGAAGGTTTGACTGGGGGTGATAACAGGGGCTGTGTCATCTACATCTGTGACTGTAATGGTGACATCAGTAGCAGTGGAAGTATTCCCCGCCGCGTCTGTAGCGGTAATTCCCAGGGTGAAACTGTTGGGTAAGGTTTCAAAGTCGTTGGCGGCGGCGGCTACACCTGCTGCTGTTAGGGTAATTACCCCGCTGTTGTTAATGGTGAAGAATCCATTGTCATTACCACTGGCAAAAGCGTAACCTGTAACAGCTACGTTATCGGTAGCAGCAACGGTTCCTATTTGGTAACCTGTTGGTTGGTTTTCTGGGTAGGTGAAACTTTGATCAGGGGAGATAACTGGGTCGATGTTATCTACCTCTTCATCTAGATCTCTAACTTGAATGGTGATCTCCCTAGTGGAACTATTACCTGCGGTATCAAAGGCTCTAATTCCTATGATGAATTCGTTAGGCGTCCTTTCAAAGTCATTCGCAGGGCTTGCAGATCCTGCCGTTGTCAGGGTAATTTGGCCACTGCTGTTGATATTAAAGAAACTCTCCTCATTACCACTAACAATTTGATACCCTATTGCACCCGTTGCCACTACGGTTCCTACTATGAAACCAGGCTGTTGATTTTCGCTGTAAACAAGCAATTGATCAGGGTTAATGACAGGTGCTATGGTATCGACTGCAAAGGTAAAGGGAGCAGATTTCCCAGTATTACCGGCGGCATCGGTTTGGGTAGCGGTGATGGTTTTACTTGTTCCCTGGCCAATGGTGGTGAGGTTGGCTGGACTCAGGCTGTAGGTAAAGTTGCCAGTTACAACATCCACTTGTGCAGTACCCAGTGGTGTCCCTGCGAAACTGATGGTGACATTGCCACTACCTGGTTCTGCCCTACCTACTACTGTGTTATCACCTGCTAGAGCACTGACGATGCTATCGTTCCCACCGATGCTGGTAATGGTAATTGTGGGGGCTATGGTATCAACTGGCTGTACTGACACTTGGGGAGCAACACTGGGGTTACCAGCACCATCAATGGCGGCTCCCGCTGCTACCGCTACTGTTAAATCACCTGCAAAGTTAGCATTAGGTGTAACGACTAAGGTGTACTCAGTACCGCTGACTTCTGTAAAGGTTCCCTTTGTACCGTTGGTGACTGTAATCTCCTCTGCGGTCAAGCCTGTCACTGCTTCACTGAAGGTGAAGGTGTAGGTTATGTCTCCTGTAGCTATTGCCTCTACATTATCGCTAATGGTAACTGTGGGCGCTATGGTATCCACTAGCTGTATTGACACTTCTGGGGCAAGGCTGGGGTTACCTGCAGCATCAATGGCGGCTCCCTCTGCTACAGCCACTGTTAGATCACCTTCAAAGTTAGCAGTGGGGGTGACTACTAGGAGGTATTCAGTGGGGCTAACTTGGGTCAATAATCCCGGTGTGCCGCCTATAACTGTGATGTCCCCAAGGGCAAGGCCTGTCACCGCTTCAGTGAAGGCAAAGGCATAGATTATATCCCCTGTGGCAATGTTAGCTACCACCCCTGGTTCATCATCTGTGATTACGACTGTGGGCGGCTCAGTATCTTCCGCTAGCATAACAAAGGGATCAGAAATCACGCCCGGTCTTTGATCTAAGTCTCCCGTTTCCCGTATGGTTTGATCTGCACTAGTCCTGTCTTTTAAGAACAGAGTTACCCCATCAATGCGACCATCACCATCTCGGTCTCGCAGTATCGCCCCCACTTCGCCCTCAGCTGGGTTATTGTCCAAGCGGAAGAAATTACCATTTTCATCCTGTTTGGCTACAACAGAATAGTCAGGTGTGCCTAGGGGGCGTTCCGCAAAGTCAACTTCTATCCGAACTATCTCATCAGGGAAACCATTCCCAGGCACTAGAGGTACAACTTCAAATGACAACGGTGGTACATATAACTGAGCGCCGGGAATATCAGCCTGTACTTGCTCAAGAATAGCATCAATATTGTCTATTAGTCGATTCTCTCGTCTAATCTCTAACCCCTGATTCAGTCCTGCCAATAGGACAATTCTATCGTCATCCAGAATAGTTCCCGTAGCAGTAGCTGTGTTAATGGTGGAATTAGTCGCATCAGACAAAGTAACCGTAAAGCTTTTATCTAGTTCAACTGCGCTGTCACCACTGACATTGACTGTAATTACTTGAGATGTTTCCCCATCTGCAAAGCTGACTGTACCTGATGGTAATTCTCCACCTGCAAAGTCATCAGCAGTAGCAGGGTTGTTACCTATACCTGTGACCGCCCAGTTAGCACTACTTGTACCTGTGGTGTCTCCTGTGCGGGTAACTGTGAAAGTGAAGGGGGTAGTACCTGAGTTACCTTCCGCTCTATCGGCATTTAACGGAGTGATAGATAATATGCTGCCAGTTTCCGGTATATCATCATTGAGAATTGTCCCCCTAGCAGTAGCAGTGGTAATGGTGGCATTAGTAGCCTCTGACAAAGTAACCCTAAAGGTTTCATTGGGTTCTACTACTCTGTCACCACTGACATTGACTGTAATGATTTGAGATTTTTCCCCAGCTTCAAAGGTGACTGTACCTGTGGGGAGGGTTCCGCCAAAGTCATCAGCAGTAACAGGGTTGTCACCTGTATCTGTAACCGCCCAGTTAGCACTACTTGTACCTGTGGTGTCTCCTGTGCGGGTAACTGTGAAGGTAAAGGGGGTAGTACCTGAGTTACCTTCTAAGCGTATAGCATTGGTAGGAGCGATCGCTAGGCTAGCATCATCATTTTGAATTGTTCCAGTAGCGGTAGCAGTGGTAATGGTGGCGTTACTGGCGTTAGACAAAGTAACCCTAAAGGTTTCATTGGGTTCTACTACTCTGTCACCACTGACATTGACTGTAATTTCCTTGGTGGTTTCCGTTGCTGCAAACTCAACTGTACCTGATGGCAATACTGTGCCTGCAAAGTCATTAGCAGTAGCACGATTGACTCCTGTACCTGTAACCGCCCAGTTAGCAGTGCTTGTACCTGTGGTATCTCCACTACGGGTAACTGTGAAGGTAAAGGGGGTGAGTCCTGCATCCCCTTCTAAGGGTGTAGCATTAGTGGGGGCGATCGCTAAATTCGTTGATGTCCGAAACTCACTCACATCAAAAATTTGCAGTCCTGATAAACCATCAGCCACATAGGCGTAGTCCCCTACCACTTGCACCCCCAGAGCAAAGTCAGCAGTTTGATAATTTTTCGTGAGGGTGGGGTTAGAGGGGTTGGTGATGTTGATGATTTGTAGTCCCGAATCATCATCAGCCACATAGGCATAGTTACCTACCACTTGCACACTAAAAGCCAGTCCAGGAGTATTATAGGAGGCTGTGAGGGTGGGGCTAGAGGGGTTGGTGATATTGATGATTTGTAGCCCTGATTCACCATCAGCTACATAGGCGTAGTTCCCCACCACTTGCACACCCTCAGCAGAGCCAGGAGTATCAAAACTGCCGATCAGGGTAGGGCTAGAGGGGTTGGTAATATTGATGATTTGTAGCCCTGATTCACCATCAGCTACATAGGCGTAGTTACCTACCACTTGCACACCCAAAGCAAAGTTAGGAGTATCAAAACTGCCGATCAGGGTAGGGCTAGAGGGGTTGGTGATATTGATGATTTGTAGCCCTGATTCACCATCAGCGACATAGGCATAGTTACCCACCACTTGCACACCCAAAGCAAAGTCGGGAGTATTATAAGAACCGGTGAGGGAGGGGTTAGAAGGGTTGGTGATGTTAATGATTTGTAGCCCTGATTCATAATCAGCTACATAGGCGTAGTCCCCTACTACTTGCACCGCTGTGGCAAAGCCGGGAGTATTATAGTCTGACAGTGATAATATCTGAGCCAGGTTAAGTTGAATGTTGCCTGTAGTACCTAAGAAACCATCAACTGCTATGTAGTAGGTGGTTCCGGCGGTGGGGAAAAAAGTCACCTGACTAGTGGAATCTCCAAAGTCATCATTAAAGTCAACTAAAGTGAGATTATTAACAGCATCCCCAGTAAAGACTGCGAGATAAGTATCAAAACTACTGCCAAAAGTATTGATAGTTACCGGACTGGCAGTAGGAGCAGTCCAACGCCACCAAGCAGAGTTAATGATTCCTGACTGGATTGGTTCTCCCGGTTCGCCGGTGAATCCTAGGTTAGTACCAGTTACTGAGGCAATTTGTCTAGTGATGACCGTACTATTAATAAAGTTATCGTTAGTCATGATTTAAGTTTCCTATAGAAATCCGGTTTGGTTTCTGAATTGATTTGTCTAGGTAGGGAACAGGGAATAGGGAACAGGTAAGAAGAATTGCCGTGTGTACTGAGTCTTGTTCAAAAATCAAATAGGAGTCCTATATAGCAGGGGGCAGGGGGCAGGGGGCAGGGGGCAGGGGTAAGCCTTGAAACGCTTGAATTTCAATGGTTTTATCTTCTGTTTATGTCCTAACCACCTTGGCGGTTGCTATATATAGGGATCTTGTTACTCCATCTGTATAAAAAAAGGGCATAACCACTTTATGCCCTAGAAAAACTTCTGAAAAAGCTATGCTTTACATGACTAGCTTATTCATCCACTAACAGGATGAAGCCTTACACCTTGTAATTAGAAGATGAAGTTCTCTGCGGTTAGAGTTGACGCCAAGTTACCATCGAGTCTAATCAGGAAGTCATCTGTTGTTGTAGTATTGTCTCCAACACGACCGTAGACATAAGTGAAAGGTGACAGCATATTGTTGTTCTGGTTATCTTGTTGGAATAGTCGGAAATAACCCAACTGATTGTCTTCTAATGCAGAGGTTGCAAGCCTGTCAATAAGACTACGGTTAAAGGCAACCTCCCCAATTGTCTCAATGATGGGTTGTAAACTGATTGCAGCGGTGTAACCGAGTCCTCTGACATCGATTTTATCTCCAGAAAGTCCTGCTTTGAAATCAGTAATTATGTCAAAAGTTCTATCAGGAGAATTCACAAAGGAGCCTAATGTCCTAGCTGCGGAGTCTGCGGTGCTTGTATAAACAAAGGTATTAACACCAGCACCACCGGTTAACCTGTCAGCACCATCGCCACCAATTAAGATGTCATCACCAGCGCCACCGTTTAAGATGTCATTACCAGCGCCACCTTCTAAGGAGTCAGCACCAGCGCCACCGTTTAAGGTGTCAGCACCAGCACCACCAATTAAGAAGTCATCACCAGCAGTACCAGTGGCTACTAAATTGCCAGTAAGGTCTGTCCCATTAATCTGAACACTAGGTTGTGGATCATTTAGATTAACTCGTGTTAGTACAGGAGCCTGAACTGTTAAGTTGTTATTGCCAGAGACAATTAAAATCAAATCGCCTGTAGCCTGGATCTCGTCTATTGTATGGGTTCCACGAGCTGGAGCAGTTCCTTGCTGTGCTTCAAGAGCTAGAGTGCGATTGTTACCCTCTAAAACTAACCCAACTGTTTGGTCTCTGGTTGGTTGGTCTCCTTCAACAATCAAGGTATTAACACCGTTGGTTAAAGTAAACTGGTCTTGGGCATTTGCACCGAGGATAGTCGCTCGAGGTGTATCAAGTACAAACCGATTAATATTTTGCAGCCTAGCATCGAGATCCACTGAATTTGCTCCTACAAGGTGCAAGACTTCAATACTCGTAGCGTTAGTATTGATACGCTCTATGGCAGCAGCAACTGTGGCATTAATGGAGTTATCTCGTAGTTCTAAGGTGTCATCACCATCTCTACCAGTAAACCGGCCCTGGTTGTCAAAAAACTCGGATGCATTGAATATGAATCTATCCTTTAGAACAGTACCATTAGCAGTTAATGTGCTGCCAAAGGTAGTGGCGTCAAATGTGATACCATTTGTAGATATAGGTCCTGAAAGTTCGGGTTCTGCGATTTGCAGTCCTGTAATTTGAGGCACTGTCTCCGCACCATTTTGAGACACATTCAAAACAATGTCGCCTGTATTCCCCAGGAACCCATCCACTGCTATTTGATAAGTGGTTCCAGCTGTCGCATTAAAGGTGACTCGACTTTGCGGAGTTCCATCAATATCATCATTTTGTCCTACCAAGGTTAAGGCATTAAGCGCATTACCTGTGTAGACAGAAAGGAATGTGTTAAAATCAACACTGCCAATGGTGTCAATGGTCACATTTCCCGATGCTGGGGCTGTCCAACTCCACCAAGCAGAGTTAGTATCACCAGACTGACCCTGTTCTCCCGCTTCCCCTGTGAATCCTACATTAGTACCAGTTACCTTGGCGCCTGCACCGGTGATAATGCTGCGATTGTCAAAGTTATCATTGCCAAAGAGATTTTCAACAATGTTAATTGTTAATCCGGTGGTGATAGGATCAGTAACTATCCACTGTAAGCTGGTAATCTCATTGCTAGTATTTGTATTGGAGGTTAGATTCAGGGTCTGAACGTTTTGCAAGGTTAAAGCAATTGGATTTTGTGGCGCTGTTCCTAAAAGGTTCAAATTGGCTGGAATTAGTGGAGGATTTTCAAACCTATCCGGTCCATCTAGAGTCAATTGATCACCATTGCCATTACGGAAATTAACTGTACCTCCGCCATTGACATCAAACTCATATCTAGTGAGACTGTTAATTACTGCAGCATTTACTGTGTAAACTTTGTTTGCTGCTTCCAATCGCAATATTTCAAGATTTTGAGCTGCGTTAATAGGTGCGACAGCAAGTTGACCGGCGACGAGTGTGATATCCTGAGCAGGAGCAGAATTATTACTACCCCTGAGGACTAATCTGTCTTCCCCTTCTCCACCATCAATTATGTCAGATGAGTTTAAGTCTTTTAACGCGGTGTCTTCCAGGATAATAGTGTCATTACCAGCACCACCACGTAAGGTGTGACTACCAGTGCCATTAACTGTCAAGGTATCGTCACCAGAATCACCTAGTAATTCATAATTAGCATTACCCCGGACGAGCAAGGTATCATTACCAGCACCACCTTGTAAGATAGTGCGAATGTTAGGATCAACAGATGGGTTATTACCATCGACTATCAATCCATCGTCACCGTCACCACCACTCAAGGTGTGAACACCATCACCATAAACTATCAGTTCATCTCTACCAGCACCACCATCTAAGGTGTGATCACCATCGGCTTTCAACCTAAAATCAAAAGAGATAAAATCAAAAGTACCGTTAGTACGACGTTCGACTGTACCGACTGTCAAGGTATCGTTACCAGCATCACCACTTAATCTGTGATTACCATCACCATTGACTTTCAAAGTATCGCCACCGTCACCACCACTTAATGTGTGACTACCATCACCATTGACTGTCAAGGTATCATTACCAGCATCACCCTGTAATGTGTGACTAAAAGTAGTGCCTAAATTATTATTGACAAGTAAGACATCGTTACCAGCACCACCGCTGAAAGTGCTATTGCCGGTAGGATTAAACAATCGAATATTATCAATACCAGAACCACCAGTATAATTAACTGCGCCAGAGCCTAATGTAAATGTCAGATTACCTCTAGTATTAGACGCATTAATCGTAACATTCTTACCTAGTAAATTAATTGGGTTAGTAACAGTTAGTCCAGCGTCACCGTTTGGAGTATTGTCACCGCTGATGGTTATTGTACTCAGTAGTGATCTACCAGAAAAATCCCGTGTACCAGAAAAATCGAGTGTTTCAATTCTATTATCTGTTGCAGAGAATTCACTTTTCAGACCAATGTTAACAGTGTTAACTCTGCTACCCTCAATACTCAGAGTGTTCAATCGAGAATCCACAAGGGAAATATTCCCATCGCTACCGTTACCAAACCCAGCCGCAACAAATCGATTGGTAACGTTATCAATACCAAGTCTAATGTCACGTAGTCCTGCAATATCTACAAACGTACTTTGTGGATTAAATTTTAGGGTAACTTCCTTCAGACCTGAAAGACTGGGAGTAGCACTGAAATCGATAGAATTGAAGGTATTAGCGTTAATTAATTCTACCTTTTCCACACCCTGGAGTCTAGGCAGCACATTACCGCCGTTATAGTATTGGAAGGTATCAGTACCAGAACCACCTATAAGCCGGTGAGTAGCACTAACGCTGTTGGCATCGCCGATGAAAACATCATCACCTGGCGTACCGGTTAAAGTTGTCGCGATATTTCCAGGGGTAAGAACCAATTCTGTGCCAACAGTCTCAGTAACAACTTTGGCGACAGATACCTTATTTCCCAGAACCCTTTGAAGTGAGGGGTTAGGAGAATTTACTATCTCAGTAACTACACTTACTGGATTCGTCGCCCATTGCCCAGCCAATGTAGTCAGGTCTGCCGCGGGTGGAGCGGTATCAAAAGCGTTTCTGTAAATTGTGGTAACAGCTTGATTTCCGGTTAAACCACCATACTCATCTTGTACATCTACTAAATCAAGAATCTGTTGGGTGATGTCCTCAGGGGATGTACCATTATTCAGCTGGTCAACATATCCATTTAAACTTGCGGGATCAGGGGCGCGACCCAGTAAGGCTACATAGCGCTCTTGAACTCTTGACTTATTAGTTTCAGTTCTAGCACGCTCTAATCTGTTTACCATAGTCCGATTTTCACTCCTCTGTAATTTGGAATACACCAAAAAATTAATACTATGACACTTTCATGTCTAAAGACACTGAGATTCTTCTGACCATGATATTTTTATCAGAATCATTCCCATTCTATCAATGACGGGGACAAAACATTGAGAACATCTGCCTCTGAGTTCAAATTAACTCCGTATCACCCAACCTAAAACAGCGAAATCTATCCATGATTACTAACTTTTGGGTCAGTTTAAGTTTTAACTCACTCTAGCAGTGTCCTTCACCCTTTTTAGGCACTCCCGCCCTATTTTTCATGGAATCTTTACGGAATGTTCACACCCCCAATAGGAAAATCTAGGGAACTGGGAAAACCACTCACCAGGGGTAACTCCTGGGTGCATTCGCCCTTGGTAGTCAAAATGTCTCTATAGCTTCACCATACGACATTATGCCAAGGTTTACGGGTCAAGTAAAGCCTATGTACATAAAATAACTCAGATAAAAGTTTTTTGCAACGTGTTGATAATGTCACATTGGCTTGATATTTTTATCTCTGCAAAAAATTAAAACTGTAACCAATCCCCACAGCCAGAACTGAGCCAGATTCAGTATTACTTAGAGCATCCCCATAGATCACAGCCACACTCAATGGTACGGTCTGCACAGGAATAAAGGAGGCTCCCAAATTCAACCCGCGACCGCTCCAGGCGGAACTTACGGCTACTTGGGGATGTACCTGGATACCCGCCCCCGCAATTACCCCCACCCCGGAGTTAGAGTTAGAAAAGAAGGGAGCGCCCCCTAAGCCTAAAGACAAGGTAACGGGGAAAGAATTATTAGGGCTTTGGGGTGTTAAAAGGTGATACGCACTAACTACACCATAAACACTAGAGGGGAATGTTCCCCCCGCGTCGTCACCATAGTTAGTAAAGTTATTCCATCCCACAGCTGCTGCTATTTGGGTGGTACTGTTAGAAACTAAGGAGCGATGTACTTTGGCATCAACTGAACCATTTTGGGCGAAGCTTCTAATACTCAGGTTATTGTAAATCACCTCTAAGCCTAGGGACTCTCTGGAGTTACCCAGGCCAAAACCAAGGGATGTACCCCCGTCAACCTCTGGTCTGACGTTATCAGAGGTTGACCCAGCAAGACTGATAAACATATCCCCCCAATTAGCGCCAAAAGCTGTGGGGATTCCAGCTGAGGCGGAAGGGGAATAGACCCGGCGCTGAATAATCTCAAAAATAGGGGTAACTCTCAACTCCTGGCGTAGTTGGTCAGCAGACCTTTCGGGAGTTATCTGCTTAGTCCCGATACTGTCTACTAAGAGCATCTGTGCAGACTCCTGTGTGAGTTCTGAAGCAATTACCCCTAACTCAGACGTTGCTGTGACCGTGGGGGGGGTATCAGGTAACCCAGCATGACTAGCAGTAGCTAAAAATGCTAAACTTCCTAAACTCAGACCCAGGGATCTGAAAAACCATAACTGCTCACCTACCATGTAACTCCTCACTTTGGGGGTTTGATTTGTTTGATTGATACTTTACCCCACTACTTTATACTGTGGCGGGTATGATTGCTACCCTGTTATAATGATACTTAAAGATTAAGTTGATTGTTCTAAATATTGCTGATAACCCAACTGTTCTAGTTTGGCTTGCTTGTCCATCACTGATGCAGCTAGACTCTGGCGATACTCTTGAACCTGAGCCTGTAATTCTGGTTGGTGAGTAGCGAGAATTTGCACCGCTAACAGTCCGGCGTTTTTGGCGTTCCCTATGGCTACTGTAGCCACTGGGATACCGGCAGGCATTTGTACTATAGAATATAAGGAATCAATTCCTTGTAAGTTACGGGTAGCTACGGGAACCCCAATTACTGGCAATGGTGTTAAAGATGCTACCATACCGGGAAGATGGGCAGCACCCCCAGCACCAGCAATAATTACTTTAATACCTCTATGGTGAGCGGTTTGGGCATATTCAACCATGCGTTCTGGGGTACGATGGGCAGAAACGATCGCCACTTCAGTTTCTATACCAAATTCGGCACAAACTGCGATCGCATCTTTCATAGTGGGTAAGTCGGAATCGCTACCCATGATAATACCAATAATAGGAGCCATATATTAATTGCTATGAGAGGATGTTGTAAAAGTTATCATTAGTGTATCAAATCTTGTTTTACCCCACCTTCCCTCTTACTTATGATAAACACAGATAAATTTTTAGATAAATTTTTACCACCAGAGATAGAGAATATAATTAATGCGCGAGTCCCTGGTTATGAAGGTTTACAGCGCATCTGTATTAACCATCAAGGGGTAGTTGAGGAAATTACCCCTATGATTCCAGCATTTTCTAGTTGTGGGTTTTCACTAGATGTCGGTGGTGATTGGATTTCTTTAGGTGGTGTTGATTTACAGATTAATGGTGCTTTAGGTTTAGCATTTCCGGAGTTAACCGGGGATAATTCCCATATATTGCCCAAGATATCCATTTTTTTAGAGGATATGGGCATAGATGGATATTTACCAACCTTAGTTACCACCTCAATAGATAATATACAGCGATCGCTGGGGATAATTGCCGATTTTAGCACCACTCAAAGGGTAGGTGCGAAGATTCTAGGAGTACATTTAGAGGGACCATCTTTAAACTACCACAAGCGAGGCGCACACCCACAAGAATATTTACTACCTCTGACAATTGAGCAAGTCAACAGAGTTTTAGGGGATTATGCCCAGATTGTCAAAGTAATCACCCTAGCCCCAGAATTAGACAGTACAGGGCAAGTAATACCCTATTTGCGTTCTTTGGGGATAATTGTCAGTTTAGGGCATTCCCTGGCGACAGCAGCCCAAGCAGAGGCGGCGTTTAACCAAGGGGCGACCATGGTAACCCATGCTTTTAACGCTATGCCCCCATTACACCACCGGGAACCGGGGTTACTAGGTGCTGCAATTACCCATCCTCATGTCATGTGTGGTTTCATTGCTGACGGTGAACACATTACACCCATAATGTTAGATATTCTCCTGCGCGCCAACCAGCAAAAACTATTTTTAGTCAGTGATGCTCTCGCACCCCTAGGGTTACCCGATGGGGTGTATCCTTGGGACAGTAGGGAAATAGAAGTGAAAAACGGTACAGCAAGGTTAGCAGATGGGACTTTATCCGGGACAACTTTACCCTTGTTAGTGGGAGTGCAAAACCTGGTCAAGTGGGGAATTTGTGATGTGGGAGGTGCGATCGACCTAGCTACTAATGCACCCAGACAAGCTCTAAATTTACCAGGAATAATTTCCCACCCCAAGACTGGTTTGTTACGTTGGCGTTGGGATGAAATTACCAAACAACTAACTTGGGAAAGATTATGAATTGTTGACAGAGCCAAAATCAAAGATGAGCTTCACCCAATAACACAATAGAACCAGTTAACTCTTCAATTACCTCAGTTGTGACTTGACTAACAGCTAATCCCCCTGTGGTACGATAACGTACGGAGCGTAACACCGCCAAATCAAATCCTTGGGCTTCCCTAACTATAGTTTGAGCAACATCATCATCTACAATAGTTCGGATATGTGTATTTACCTTTAAGTGACTTTTAGAGACAATTTCAGTTAACTGAGTTGTAAATTCTTCTACTAAATTAGTAGGGGTTTTGCTGTTAGAGACGTGTAATAGTACAACCTCCGACTGATTCACATCAGCCAACATTTCTGCAAACTTCCAAGCGCTGATAGTTTGAGGTCTTAAATCTCCAATGGGGACAATAATTCTCTCAATTGTTTTCGGACTTTTTACCAGACGAGCTACCGCGACTGGACAGTGAGAAGACCAGAAAACACTATCAATCACATTACCAAATAATCTGGCACGTAAACCTGTGGTGCGAGACCAACCCATCACGACTAAATTAGCATTTTGTTCTCGACTGGTGCGACTAATTGCTAAAGCTATATCATCATCAATGCGAACTGCTGTAGAAACCTGAACATTAAACTCGGCGCTAATTTCCTCAGCTAGTTTCAACCTTTGCTGACTTTGCTCTAGTGATATTCCTAATTGGGGGTCATCCATGTGAACATGGGCTTTATTAATAGCTAATGGTAAAATTCTTCCAGACTGATGTTGAGCTATTAAAGCCGCCATTTCAATTAAGTAGCGTTGGTTGCGGGAGTTATGTATTGGTACTACTACAGTGAATGGATGCTGAGTTGGTTCTAGGGGTTGTGGGTCATGATGTTCCCACCAAGTTGCTAAACTTTCTGTTTCAAAGTCGGTTTGGGGTACTTGTAATAAAGCTGCAAATCGAGCGGTAATCAATGGTGCAACAATTGAAGTAACTACCATGAGGACAATTATACTATTTAAGACACCTTCACTAATGAGCCTTTCACCAGCAGGGTTTAAGGCTTGATAAGCAACCAAGGATGCTGCTAAGGTGGCGGCTACTTGTGGTAATGACAATGACCACATTGTCAGCATTTCTACATTACTGTAGCGGTAGATTAATTTGGTCAAAAATGCCGCTATAAATTTGCTGAAAATTAAAGCAGTGACAATTACTAATGTTAACCAAATAGAACCGAGAGTTTTGATAAAGGCGGGAATATTAATTAACAGTCCCATGTCTACAAAAAAACAAGGGATAAATAGGACGCTACCAATAAACTCAATTTTTTCTTTAACTGGACTACGTCCTACAACATCATTGACTGCTAAACCTGCTAAAAATGCACCCACAATTTTTTCAACTCCCACAATCTGCGCTCCTACAGATGCGAGAAATAAAGCCAATAATATGAAGAGAAATTGATTACTTTGTTCATCTCCAGAACGGCGAAAAAATTCTTTACCAGCCCAATCAAAACCAAACAGGACAATCACAGAGTAAATTGCTAGTCCACCTAATAGGGTTATTAAGCTCAGGGTAGAAAATTCTCCCCCATGAATTCCTACGCAAATGGCTAATACTAACAAAGCAGCTGTGTCAGTGAAAATTGTCGCCCCTACTGTGACTGTGACTGCTTCATTCATCACCACTCCTAGACGGCTAACAATGGGATAAGCCAAGAGGGTATGGGAGGCGAGTAAAGAACCAATCAGTACCGAAGTATTCCAACTAAAGTTAAAAAATCTCCCGACTAAGATACCAGAAATTAAGGGTACTAAAAATGTTAATATTCCAAAGACAATTGAGCGATTTTTAGTTCTGCGAAATTGTTCTAAATCAATTTCCAAACCTGCGACAAACATTAAGTAAACTTTGCCGATATCCGAGAGTAAGTTAACGGTTTCTGAATCGGAATCTAAAAATTTTAGCCCATTTTGTCCTAACAATACACCAGCTACCAGCAACCCTACTAGTCCAGGTATTCGCAGTCGCTCAAATATAGGCGGAACTGTAAAAATTACTGTCAGCAGAATTGTAAATTGAATAATAGGACTGTCAGTTATAAAATTTGATGTCATTGCTAATCAATAAAGCTAAATGAGTAAATCAATTATGTATACTGTATACAGATATTTAAAAATCTCATGAAAAAATATGTTTTTGAATGTAGTGATGGCTGCAATTATATTGTATGATTATATCTTAATCTAAAAAAGCAGAAAAAACAAGAGAATGGGGGTTTAGTCAATCGGCTATTCTCTATAGTTGGTTTGTCGTACATGAGGAAAAGAACTTCTAAAAAAAATCTTGTAGAGTATTCGAGGCCTTGGTATTAATGATAATTTTAAGGATTGGGAACACTTAAAGATTTAACTTTATGAACGTAGCTGACGATAAAACCATTGTTCGTGAGTATTTTAATTCTACAGGCTTTGACCGGTGGCGACGCATTTACGGGGATGGGGAAGTTAATAAAGTCCAGTTAGATATCCGCAATGGACACCAGCAAACCGTAGATACAGTTATTGGGTGGCTCAAAGATGATGGGAATTTATCAGAGTTATCAATCTGCGATGCTGGTTGTGGGGTAGGTAGTCTCAGCATCCCCTTAGCGGCAAATGGTGCTAAGATATACGCCAGCGATATTTCTGAGAAAATGGTCACGGAAGCTAAGGATAGAGCCTTGGCCACTTTGGAAAATGCCGAAAATACTACTTTCGCTGTTCAGGATTTAGAATCATTGAGTGGTAGTTACCACACTGTGATTTGCTTGGATGTTCTCATTCACTACCCCCAAGAAAAAGCTGATGAAATGATTTCTCATCTTTGTTCCTTAGCACAGTCAAGAATAATTATCAGTTTTGCGCCGAAAACCTGTGCTTTAAGTATACTCAAGAAAATTGGTAGTTTCTTTCCTGGACCGAGTAAAGCAACTCGCGCTTATCTCCACCGTGAGACTGATGTGGTGAAAATCCTGGAAAATAACGGCTTTGCAATCAAACGCCAAGCTATGACTAAAACTCGTTTTTATTACTCCCGTCTGCTAGAAGCAACCCGGAAATAAAATAGACAGATTTTACCTGAACTGCTGTTTTCAGGATTATGGTGGGTGAACCTGGCCTCACCCACCCGACTTGAACACCCTGGAAGCTTTTGACAACTCAAGCTAGAATCGCAAGCAAAGTTTAAAATCTGATGTGACACTATGAAAACTGCTGAAAAACTGGCTGCGGGTTGGTTATTGACACTGGGATTCATGTTTTTGACACTATCAGTTTCAGCAACACTTGAGAAAAAATCTGTCCTTAAGCCTATTTCCACAGGATATAATCAGGCTGTGGCAAAGGAGTTTATTAATCAACCTGCTGTTTATTACCTGGATAATACCGCCAGAAATGGGATGATCTTTGGTATACCCACAATGGTGTTAGGTGGTTGGTTAGGCTTGGGGTTATATCGTCAGAGCAAAAATGAGCAAAAAGCACTGCAGAAGCAACTAAGCGATCGCCTCCAATCCACTTTTTATCAAATGCTACAAGAAAATAACGGGCGCGTCACCGTTTTAGGCTTGGCGATGAATTGTCAACTACCAGCAGCTACAGCTAGAGAGTACTTAGATATCAAAGCTAAAGAATTCAATGGGGATTTTCAGGTCAGTGAAACAGGGGGGGTATCATATCATTTTGAGATCTAGAATCAATCATCATTAGCAATGGCACAAGTTTTTGTCAGCCTAGCTGCTGTTTTAGGTGGTTTATCCGTAGCCGCAGGTGCTTTCGCTGCTCATGCTTTGCGAGGTAAAATCAGTGAGCGATCGCTGGAAATTTTCGATACAGCCGCTCGTTATCAAATGTACCACGCTTTGGCACTTTTGTTAATAGCCTTACTAATTAGTCGTACAGCATCACCTCAACCCATGTTAGTAGCTAGTGGGTGGTTATTTATCATTGGTGTTGGCATTTTTTCTGGGAGCTTGTACGCCCTCAGTGTAACTGGTTTGAACAAGCTCGGCGCAATCACCCCTTTGGGTGGTGTGGCTTTCATTATTGGTTGGGGTATTTTGGCGGTTGCTGGTTCGGGTTTGAAGTTCTAAGAAGATGTTTGTCAAGTCATGATTAGTGTATCGAATATTATTTGACCCCACCCTCACCTTTCCCTTATAAAGGGAAAGGTGACTGGATTTGATTGTTTCGGTGTGTTGGGTGTGTTCCCTGTTCCCTTCAACAAAGATAATTTTTGATTTTTTTATTCAGCGCCGGGGATGGGTGCAAACCCTTGGCGTTGAATGTTTTCGGTCACTGTGCGCGGTTCTAAGAATTGCAGCAGATAATCAGGCCCTCCAGCTTTGGAACCTACCCCCGAAAGTTTGAAACCCCCAAAGGGTTGTCTGGCAACTATTGCACCTGTAATATTCCGGTTAATATAGACATTTCCTACTTCCAGGTCTGTCTGTGCTTGTTGAATGTGGGAGGGTGTTCTAGAATATAGTCCCCCTGTGAGGGCGTAGTTGGTACTGTTAGCCACTGCCAAAGCTTGGGCAAAATCTTTGACCCTGATTACCGCCAGGACTGGACCAAATATCTCTTGTTGGGCGATGGTGGCATCGGGTGGTACTTCACTAAAGATGACTGGACCGATATAATACCCCTGTGTAGGTGCGGTCATTTCCAAGGCGACTTGGGCTTGTGACTTACCTGTGGCAATATATGCCAAAATGCGATCGCGTGCTTGAGCATCTATTACCGGTCCAACTTGGGTACTAGGTAACTCTGTTGCTCCAATATTCAGGGATTTTGTCGCTGCTACTAACCTCTGGACAAAAGTATCATATATCGGTTCGAGTACAATTACCCGGGAACAGGCAGAACATTTTTGTCCACTGTAACCAAATGCTGACTGTACTACCCCCACAACAGCTTGATCTAAATCAGCGCTTTCGTCCACAATAATTGCATTTTTCCCCCCCATTTCCGCGATTACTCGCTTCATGTGCTTTTGTCCTGGTTTCAGGGTAGCTGCTTCTGCATAAATGCGACAACCCACCTCCTGAGAACCAGTAAAGGCAATGATATGAGTGTCAGGATGATTTACTAAGTAAGCACCTACTTGGGAGCCTTTACCTGGTAAGTATTGGAATACACCTTGAGGAATACCCGCCTCTACTAAGATTTCTGTGAATTTAGCAGTAATTACAGAGGAGGTTTCCGCCGGTTTGAGCAGAGTACAATTACCTGCAACTAGCGCCGCAACAGTCATTCCACAGGCGATCGCTAAAGGGAAATTCCACGGAGAAATCACCACAGCAATTCCCCTAGGCTGGTATATATAACGATTTTTCTCACCTGCTACGTCATAGTTTACACCTTTATCTAGGCGTTCCATCTCCTCAGCATAGTAAAGACAAAAATCTATAGCCTCGGAAACCTCTGCATCTGCTTCTTTAACAACCTTACCCACCTCCAAAACAATCCAAGCTGCAAGCTCAGACCGACGTAACTCCATCAAATCAGCCGCCTTCCTCACAATCCTAGCGCGTTCGTGTACTGGTGTTTTCCTCCATCCTGGAAACGCGGCCTTAGCAGCTTGCATCGCCTCTTCTGCTTGTGCCACACTAATTAAACCCACCCGACCTACTACCTCGCTAAAATTAGCAGGATTGACCGAATCAATTAACTCCTGAGTATTCACATACTCCCCATTCACCAAAGGTAAATAAACCCGACCTAACTGTTCGCGCACCCCAGCCAAAGCCGCAGTAAACATATTTCTGTGCTCCTCCTGTGCAAAATCCCTATCCGCAGCACCCAGAAACCCCCCTTCTTGTTTGCGCCTTTGGGCTTTGGCCTCAGACTCGACATTTGGGGGTGCTAACAACTCCTCAATGGGGCGATTCTCGAGATTTTGCCGCAAAAAGGAACTATTAGCTGTATTTTCCAACAACCGCCGAATTAAATACGCCATCCCCGGTAATAACTCACCATAGGGACAGTAAACCCGCACGCGATAACCTTGATTAACTAAGGCTTTAGCCAACTTATCCCCCATCCCATACAACACTTGCATTTCAAAGTGACGACGGGGGACATTTAAACTTTCGGCTATGGCAATAGCGCGAGCTTGCGATCGCACATTATGACTACCAATAGCAGCATAGACATATTGGTGATTTTCTAATAATAGCTGAGTAATGGCTTCAAAATTGGCATCTGTGGCGGCTTTATCGTTATAAACTGGCTGTGGCCAGTGTTTTTGTTCTGATTTAATAGTTTCCTGATCCCAATATGCACCCTTAACTAAACGCACTGTCAGGGGATAACCGCGCTGTTGTAACCAAGAAATTAACTTTTTCCCATCCTCTAGACTGTCACGCAGATATGCTTGGATGGTCACACCAATATCTGTACGTTGTCTAAACTCATCTTCTAAAAGTAACTTTTGCAGAATACTTAAAGTTAAATCTTTGTAGGCGTACTGTTCCATGTCAAAATGCACAGCTGCCCCTAAATCTTGCGCCCGACGTAATAAAATCCGAATGCGATCGCTAACTTTCTCCTCACTTCCTTGAGGGTCTAAAGGGTCAAATTGGGAATAAAACGCTGTTAACTTGACAGAAACCTGAACTTGTGGTAAAATATCGCCATCAGCTTCATCAATAGCCGGAATTAGCCCCCAATTCTTTGATGCTTCTATTAGTTGTTGCATCAATTCTAGATAGCGTTCTAGATAAGACTGGGCTTCAGTTTCAGTAATGACCGCTTCACCGAGTAAATCAATGGTGAAAGCAATTTTTTCTTTTCGCAGTCGTTCAACTGTTTTGATAACCTGTTTAATATTCTCCCCAGAAATATATTTATGGGCTAAAGTTTCCACAGCCTTAGAAACAGTTGTCGCCGCAACTTGTCCCGGCATAGAATCAGGGTGAGCAAAATTCAACATCCCCTTGAGGGCTGAAGGTAATTCTACAGATTCTGCCCCCAAATATTCTTGCAAATGTGCGGCAATTTCTGATTTACTATGTAAAGCGGGTAATGTGTCGATAAAACGAAACAATTGTACCCGTAAACCGGGATTACTCATTGCCCAGGTTAGCAGCTGATCATCCCATCGCATCTGATCGCGTAGGGAACCTAAAAACGAGCGATTTTCTTGGGTAGCGACCAGAAGCTGTCGAGCAACTTCTTGAGTTTTAGCTTCGTAGGTGCTGGTTTGGGCTTGTAATACCACTGATAACTCCTTTGTTGGCAACTTCGGGACTGGTGACCACCGGATCAGAGCTTTTTTCCTGCCCTGTTTTCTGCTATGGTAGATCCTAATCCCTCTTTTTAGAAGGTGAGATGATTCAGTTTGTTTCTAAACGGTAAAATCTCAGATACCCATAACATCTGTAATCATGAAAAATCTTGAGGGAAAAGTGACTTTAGTCACAGGTGCAAGCCGAGGAATTGGTAAGGGAATTGCTATTGCACTGGGTGAAGCTGGGGCAACTGTGTATATTACCGGACGCAGTTTAGATAATTCTGATACTGTGGGGGGAATTTCCGGTAATCTTAATCATACCCAAGCGGCCGTTGAGGAAGCCGGAGGTATATGTATTCCCGTCCAGGTAGATCATAGCAATGATCAGCAAGTGCGATCGCTGTTTGAACGCATCCAAGATGAGCAACATGGACAACTGGATTTACTAGTTAATAACGCTTTCTCAGGAGTCCAGTCTTTACGAGAGACTCAAGGAAAATCTTTCTGGAAGTGTGAACCTGAACTGTGGGATAATATTAATAATGTCGGTCTGCGTAGCCACTATGTTGCCAGCATTTTTGCAGCTCGGATGATGGTGCAACGTCGCCAAGGATTAATTTGTACTATTTCCTCTTGGGGCGGTATGTCCCCCATTTTCGGTGTCGCCTATGGTGTGGGTAAAGCGGCCTGTGACCGCCTAGTGGCTGATATGGCGGTGGAACTTAAACCCGATAATGTCGCCTCTGTTGACCTGTGGCCGGGGATTGTGGGTACTGAGCATATTTCCGCCTTAGCAGATGAGATAGGATCAGAAAATGTGACTGACCCTAGAAACTCAGTCTTTGTTGACCGTTATAACTGGGAAACCCCCTTATTAACAGGGCGAGTGATTGCGGCTTTGGCTGCTGATGCGAATATAATCCAGCGCACAGGAAAAGTGCAGATAGTGGCAGAACTAGCCCAACAATATGGAATTGTAGACGAACAAGGCGATCGCCCGGCGTCCCTACGTTCCCTCAAGTTTATTATACCCGCAGCCTTACCCGGAATCAGAAAATACTCGAACTTCATCCCAGATATTAAAGTCCCGTGGTCACTGCTACTGCTAACCACACTAAAATCACCACAGATTTAAAGCCAAAAAACTCTCCATATTTCTTCACTCAGTGTCCTCTGTGCATCTGTGGTATGCGCTACGCGAACGTTGTCCCACCTATACTGAAGCCGGAAACTGACGCTCAGGTATAACAAAAAAACGTAATAGTTCCCAAAAATTGATATCTTAGAGAAATACACGGGATTGTAAATCAATACAATCCCGAAAAAAATACTTGTATAAATATTTATAACTTGGCACAAAAATATGACCCAACTAGATAAAGCCGTTGTATTGATCACTGGTGCATCAGGTGGGTTTGGACAGGAACTAACCCGACAATTACTAGAAGCTGGTAGCCGACTGATTTTAACCGATGTGGATGAAGCCAGGCTACGTGAACGAGTTCAAGCAATTCAACACCAAGTTACAACCGGTGATGTCCTCGCTTGCATAGCTGTTGATCTCTCTAGTATAGAGGGTTGTCAAATCCTTTATCATCAGGTGAAAGCACTCAATATCCCCATTGATATTTTGATCAACAATGCCGGGATTGCCTTCTTTGGTCGCATGGACGAAATCCCGAACGAAAAATGGGAACGCCTCATGCAGATTAACCTGCTAACACCCATGCGGTTAAGTGCGCTATTTGCTACTGATATGATTGCCCGTCAACAGGGTCATATTGTGAATATTTCATCTTTAGCAGGCTGGTGGTCTCCACCTGGATTAATTCATTATGCCGCCAGCAAATTTGGTTTGCGTGGGTTTAGTGAAGGATTGTTCCATGAAGTCAAAGATTACAATGTAAAGGTGACGGCTATTTACCCATTTTTTAGCCGTACCCCCATTCTGCAATGTGAAAAGTTTGGCAGTTTAAGCAAGATTGATCATGATTTTCTGGACAATGTGTCCACCGACCCAGCTAGAGTCATGCGCGCCACAATTCGAGGAATCCAGCGCAATAAACTCCATATCTTTCCTGATGCGATCGCTCAAAATGCCCATCTTCTCAAACGATATTTTCCTCAAATCGTCAACTTAATTAATCATACATTCGTTAGGAGATTGAAAAGTGGTCAAAGACAGAAACTCTAGTAAAAATCAGCATACGGTCGATAAATCTGACAAACATTTGATTATTGGGGCGGGTTTTATCGGGTTGGGTATGGCTCAAGCCCTAAAAGCTGCTGATATCTCCTATGATCAGGTTGATGCTAGTGATGATATCGGCGGCAATTGGTATCACGGCGTTTATGAAACTGCACACATTATTTCATCACGCAAAATTACTCAATTTACTCACTTTCCCATGCCCGATGATTATCCCGACTTTCCTAGCGCCCAGAATATGCTGGATTATTTAAACTCCTTTGCCAATTATTTTGATTTGCGTGGGCAAATTGAACTGAATCGGACAATTAGTTATGTGCGACCAGTGGAAAATAATCTTTGGGAAGTCACCTTTGCTGATGGAGAACAGCGAATTTATAAAGCCGTAGTGATGTGCAATGGTCATCACTGGCGCAAACGTTTTCCGGAATTTCAGGGAAAATTTAACGGCGAAATTATCCATTCTAAAGATTACAAACATCCAGACCAGCTGCGTCGAAAGCGAGTTTTGATCATTGGCGGTGGAAATTCAGCTTGTGATTTAGCAGCAGAAGCCGCCCGTGTCAGTACCAAATCTGTTCTGAGTATGCGCGAATCAGTTTGGTTTATCCCCAAAACATTTGCTGGAATCCCAATTGCTGATTTTCCTGGAGGGCTAATGCCAAAATGGCTGTCCCGTTCATCAATTCCTCAAACTTCTGGCAACCGTAAATTTACTGTAATTTCATTTCCTGATTTACCGAAATTGCGCGCCCCACAATGGTTGACGCGCCTGATAATTCATACAATCATCCGTCTGAGTTTCGGTAGTCACGAAGATTATGGTTTATCTAAACCTCAGCATCGGATTTTCGAGAAACACCCCACCATTAACAGCGAAGTCCCCTATTACCTGAAGCATGGAAAAATCACCCCCAAGCCGGCTGTACGTCGCCTTGATGGCTGGGAAGTTGAATTTGTCGATGGTAGTCGAGAGACATTTGACCTGATTGTTTGTGGAACTGGTTACTATGTAGCCTATCCATTTTTACCTCCAGAACTGCAACGTGTAGAAGGTTCAGTAGTTCAATGTTATGCAGACTCCTTTCTGGATGATTACAAAGGACTATACTATATCGGTTGGTCACAGATCAGAGGTGGCGTTGGCTCGGTAATTTCCGCTTACGGCACAATTTTCTCGCGATATCTCAAACTTCAAAATGAAATTAATGTCCCTCTTGGTTTAGTGTTCAAAGAAATGGGACACAGGCTAGCAAAAACTCATCTTGTTGACCCACAGGAATTCTTTAACCAATCAAAAATGACTGATGCTGCATTTAATCGCCTAGTAAAAAAAGCACATCAAATTGATGCTCAACATCCTAACTTTAGCAACCAACAACTTCCTACCCTGCAAAGTAGAGAGCCAGTTCAGCACTTAGTGCGTTAAAAGTAGCACCGATTTAGTAGCGATTTCACGCAAAAATCTTAGTTCAATCCCCGCCCTGATTGACTCGCTCATGAAGAACTGGGGATTATAACGCAACATTTTGGTAACTTTGTGCAGTTTCACTTCAGTCATGGGTAATAACACAGTAGTACCAAACTTTATGGTAGTTTTAAGGTTACACTCACACATTGCACTAGACTAAATTTTAGCCACATGACTGGAGAGCATCACCTTGGGAATAGAATTACGCAGTTTTGTATTTCTCGACAACCTGCAACCTCAACATGCAGCCTATATGGGAACAGTAGCCCAAGGTTTTCTACCATTACCGGGGGATACATCACTGTGGATTGAAATTTCTCCGGGTATTGAAATTAATCGCATTACCGATGTAGCACTCAAATCCGCCTCCGTGCGTCCAGGAGTGCAGATAGTTGAACGACTATATGGTTTATTAGAAATTCATTCTAGCTCCCAAGGAGAAACCCGCGCTGCAGGTCAAGCGATTTTAGCAACACTAGGAGTGAAAAAAGAGGAATGTCTAAAACCCCGTGTAGTTTCTAACCAGATTATCCGCAACATCGATGCTTACCAGACCCAGTTAATTAATCGTACACGGCGAGGACAGCTACTGCTTGCAGGACAAACACTATATGTATTAGAAGTTCAGCCCGCAGCTTACGCCGCCCTAGCGGCTAATGAAGCCGAGAAAGCCGCCGGAATTAATATCCTGGAAGTGCAAGCTGTGGGAAGTTTTGGACGGTTGTATTTAGGTGGTGCGGAACAGGATATCCTCGCAGGTGCGGCCGGAGCATTAGCAGCGATTGAAAATGTCCCCGGTCGCCCCAACCCCCAAAGTGTGAATGAGTAAAGGAGCAAAAATGGCAAATCAAGAGCATCTGGCCTTACTCAAAGCAGGTGCAGTGACATGGATAGAATGGAAACAGCAAAATCCCCTGGTGAAAGTAGATATTAGCGCCGCCAACTTACAAGGAAACAACCTCAGAGGCGCTCACCTCCAAGGGGTGAACTTAAATAAAGTCAATTTAAGTCATGCTTTACTGGTGCGAGCCAACCTGAGTCATGCTGACCTCAGTGGCGCTAACCTGCACCAAGCCAAGCTGATAGAAGCTAATCTCATGGCGGCTAACTTGACCGTAGCTAATTTGAGCGGTGCTACACTTACCCAAGCCGATTTAAGTGATGCTCATCTGATTGGGGCTGACTTGAGTGGTGCAAATCTCGAAGGGTCGATCATTGCTGAGGCTAACCTAATTGGAACTGACCTCACAGACGCTAACTTTAGAGACGGTGATTTAGGTAAGGCGCAGTTAATCAGAGCTAACCTGAGTTTTGCAAATTTCATTGCAGCGAATTTAATTGCTGCTGATTTAAGTGAAGCTAATTTATACAACGCCCAATTAAACGGAACTTATCTTTATCAAGCTAACTTTTACAAATCTAATTTACACCAAACTCACCTGAGTGGAGCTTACCTATTACGAGCCAACCTCAGTGAAGCTAATTTGACCGGTGCTAATTTGACATGGGCTAATTTAACAGGGGCTAATTTAACAGGGGCTAATTTGAGGGGTGCTAAACTCCAAAATGCTCACCTCAAGGGTGCTATTCTCAAAGACACAATTATGCCGGATTCGTATAAGTGTGATTAGCCAAAATTCACATCAAAGCCATCGGTTGATTCTCTCAATCAAACATCAGTACCAAGATACACAAATGTTTCAGGCGATCGCTATAATTTAAGTTACATATAGAATTTGTAAATTATTTAGCATAAGCACCACTTTTGGAACACTCTATTAGAGGTCGGCTCTGATGGCAAAAAAAATTGCATTTGGTTGGTATGGTGGTAAGTACAGTCATTTAGACTGGCTTTTGCCATTGTTGCCCAAAACGACTCACTATTGCGAACCGTTTGGGGGTTCTGCAGCGGTGTTGTTAAACCGGGAGCCTGCACCTGTGGAAACCTATAATGATATTGATGGGCAGCTAGTTAACTTCTTTCGGGTGTTACGTGACCAAAAAGATGAACTTATCCAGGCTATTGGGTTAACACCATTTTCCCGTGAAGAATTTCACATTGCCATTAGTAATGATCACGAAGCTGTATCAGATTTAGAAAGGGCTAGACGATTTTTTGTCCGGGCGCGACAAGTAAGAACAGGGTTGGCACAAACCGCCAGTGTCGGACGATGGGCACATTGTAAACTCACTAGCAGGGCTGGAATGGCTGGTGCAGTTTCTCGGTGGCTCGGTAGTGTTGAGCATCTACCAGAAATTGTGCAACGGTTGCTGCGTGTGCAAATTGAAAACGACCAAGCAACTGATATTATTCAACGGTACGATAGTCCAGAAACTTTATTTTACTGTGATCCTCCGTACCCTCACGATTCCCGTGGGGATAGCAAAGCTTACGCTTACGAAATGACCGATGACGAACATCGACAATTGGCAGGGGTTTTGCGTTCAGTTAAAGGTAAGGTTGCCCTTTCAGGCTATGATTGTACGTTGATGCAGCAACTTTATGATGATTGGAACTGCATCAAAGCGCCCCTGAAGCATTGCCATTCCGTCAAGGAGTTACGGCAAGAAATACTTTGGGTAAATTATGACTTGCCAATTTCCACCCTCACTATTCAAGAAATAGCTCCATGTCCACCACCCCACCAGCTATCCTTGATGTAGCCTTGCAAATAGCCGAATCATCAAATCAAGCCCTTGTAACTGACCCCAGCATCGCTGAAAAAATCGATTATGTATGAAAGTGCAAGGGAGTTTTGAGGAGTCAACAGCTACTGGGTCTAGTTTCCACTTAACATAACGCCAAAGTCCCAGAAAAACTGTAAACCCGTCGTCACATGAAGGCAAAAACCAGACCCAGTATAAAATTTGAGTTTTAGACAGTTAGATATTTAATCTTAGCGTCTACTACCACTACGGTAGGGAACGGTATTGAGATAATCAATATCAAATGCAGAAAGCTTTTGCGCATAGTTGCCTTTAGCACCAACTGCTGCTGCCATATCAGCATATTTGCGTGGGTCACCTTCTGCCAGGCGTTTTTCTTGGAATTTGCGGGTATAGAACTTCTCCAAGGTGAAGCGCCAATCGGTCTGAACCGTACCGGCTTTTTCTTGGAAGTCTTCGCCGTAACGAGGTGTGACCAAGTTGTGGGGACGACCTTCCATGCGTTTACGTTGGTAGGGTACGATATTATCACCAAAGTTTTGGGTATATTCGTCACTATCTACTAAAGCATCCACAAAGCCGCCAAAACCCTTGGTAGCAATGACAATTGACCAAGCAATTTGTTCATCTTTGTTATAGGAAGCACGGCCTAATAAACGCTTCAGGGTGATGTCTACTAAACGGTAGTTGTTGTTGACACTGACAACTAAACGATAGAATGCTTCAGACTTAGCTAAACCTCTGATGAAGTCACGCACAGATAAAGCACCGGTTTTGAGTTGAGATTCCAGAGTTTTTTGGCGGTTGAACTTGAGAATTTCATGTTCACTGAAGACTTGGCGATAAGCAGCCCAAATGATGCTCTGGATATCAGTGTAAGAACTGACATCTTCAATCCGGTAGATATATGGTGTATCTTCATTCTGGTCAGCTACACCAAAGCTGCTGACTCGGTTATTTTGGGTGGTGGGTTTGTACTTAAGTAATGGCACAGACATACTGGATTCTTCCTCTGATTAATTATTAAACAAAAAGCTAGCTGGGAAAATTCAAGGAGGCCTGATTCCCTATGTTATTGTCCCGCATTATGTTGATAGATACAGCTGATTGGGCAGCAATTTACTATCAACAGGTATTTATCCCAGGGGGAAATTGGCGCTGGAATTGATGGAGATGGGTATACCTTGGGGTTTGGTATCCCTTGTCATGTCGGGAATTTGGATGCTAGCTAGGTTAACTGGTGTAAATTTGAGTGTCTTAATTTCAATGGAATTAGCTAATTCCATAAAGTTCTTGATGTCCCCTGCTTTATAGCGGGCTTCTTCCAATTTGTCGCGCCAGTAATTACCGTAGCGGGGTGTGACTAAATTAAAAGGTCTATCTTTGTAGCGCCGGCGTTGGTAGGGAACTATGTTGTCGCCAAAGTTGCTTTGATACTCTTGAGAGTCGATTAAAGCATCGACAAAACCATCCCAACCCAGGGTAGCTATTTTGATTGACCAAGCAATTTCTTCGTCTTTGTTGTAGGAAGCACGACCTAAGAGGCGTTTGAGGGCAATTTCCACAAGACGATAGTTAGAGTTAGTCTCTACTACCAAATTCCGAAAGGCTTCGGACTTAGCCAAACCCCGGATCAAGTCGCGCACAGTAATAGCTCTATTCTTGACCTGAGATTCCAGGTTAGTTTGGCGATAAAACTTGAGGATTTCATGCTCACTAAAAACCTGGCGATAAGCGGCCCAAATTAATTCTTGGAACTCACTATCAACAGAGCAGTCTTCGCTGCGGTAAATCCTGGGAGTATCCTCATTGGGGACTTCGTAACCAGCAACGCGCTGGTTTTGGGAACTAGGTTTGTATTGTAATAAAGGAATTGTCATTACAGTTGCTAATATTCAATGATCAATTGTATGGGTCTTAACCACCGACTGCTATTTTCCCAGAGATCACATAAATCAAGTGTGTGATCTCTGTCCATGGGTGGTTTATAGTCCTAGGGATCGAGCCATGACAAACTCATGCCTTAATTTGTGGGATTTCCCGGAATATAACGATAAGGTAGAGCAACAGCTACAGGTTTGACAGTGGGTTGAGGCGTACCGACTTCGCGGGAGTTGTCGGGAATCTTGATATCTTTGATTTGGGAGGTGACGGTAGCCACTGTTCTTTGATAGTTACGTTCGCCAGTGATCATTTTCCCGGCCATTTCCATGAAATTGGCAGGAATCACCCGACGAATCTCCTGTTTACTAGCAACCCCTGTGGTGCGGGCGGTGTAGAAGGAACGACCACCGAAGGATTCTAACATCATGCGATCGCGCCAGTAGGAACCGTAGCGGGGATTAACTAAGTTAAAGGGTCTGTCTTTATACCGACGGCGTTGGTAAGGAACAATATCATCACCAAAGTTCTGAAGATATTCTTCACTGTCTAACAGGGTATCGATGAAACCGTGTAAACCTTTAGTACCAATCACAATTGACCAAGCAATTTCTTCATCTTTGTTGTAAGCGGCCCGTCCCAAAAACCGCTTTAAGGTGATGTCAACTAAGCGGTAGTTGGTGTTGATATCTGCTACTTGTGTGCGGTAGACTTCGGACTTACCCAGACCCCGGATAAAATCACGGACGTTAATTGAGCGATTGCGCAGTTGGGATTCCAGGAACTTCTGGCGGTTGCTGGCAATAATTAAGTGTTCGCTGAAGATTTGCCGATATGCTGCCCAAATAATGGCATCAATATCTTTATCTGAGGTAGCATCTGACAAGCGATAAATCGTTGGTGTGTCTTCGTTGGGGACTTCGTAGCCTTCTACCCGCTGATTCTGGGTGGTAAGCGCATAATTTAGCAGTGGTATTGACATATTTACTTTTTTCCTGTTTTATGATATTGGAGGCATGAGTTATGAAATGGCTAGTTGCACACGAGCGCGAATTGCCTTTTCCTCGTCAGTAGTTAACATCTGCTGGAGTCTGGTGTGGATGGGGAGCTGCAAATCGGGGATTTGAGCCAGAGCCTGTAGACCGACTACCGCAGCGTAACGGATTGACCATTCTGAGTCTTGGGAAATCAACAGCAAGGTTTCTAAAGCTTTTTTTAATGCTGTCTCCCGGTGGGGGGAGTTAAGTTGATGCCAATGTAAATTTCCCAGACCCTGAGCCGCAGCCCGGCGAACACTGGGAGCAAAGTCTGTGGCTGCTGCTGTGATTAAAACGTCTAATGCACGGGGGTCGCCGATCGCCGCTAAGGTGCGAATAGAATAAGCCCGTGCGCCGTAGTTATAATCGTCAATCTGGGATAACAGTTGTGGTACTGCTGTTGCTCCCATAGCTGTTAGTGCAGCCACGGCCACTGTTGCAGCTGTGGGGTTGTTATAACCAAATACTGCGATTAATGTGGGAATGGCAGCAACATCTGGGACTGCTGCCAAGTTTTTTACTGCCGCCACCATTTTTTCTGGTGTATCTGCCAGGGCGACGGCACGGATTAGTTCATCAGTCACGTCGCGCTAGTTCACAAAAGTGAATCCATTAAGTTCATCACCTGGATGGCATGGTCAGAAACGGATAGGGCTTCTGACTCTGGGGTGAGTTGATGCTCTAGCAATCCTTTAAGGGCCATGAGTTTAAAGCTATTTTCTGCCTTGGTGCTGGCGATCGCCTCCGCTGCTCCTATGTAGCCAATTGCGCCCAAATCTCCTAAGACCAGGCGGCGCAACTTCAGGTCTTCACTAGACAACATTTTTACTAACCTCTCCCCATAAATGGGGTCTTGTGTTAGTTGGTACATTGCTCTAGCAGCGGCACAGTTTACGCCTGGGACTTCATGCTCTAAAAACGGTGAAATCAAAGAAATAGCCTCAGTTGCACCAATAGCTCCCAAGGCTTCTATTACCGCTTCATAGGGCTGGTTGAGATGAGGGCGGCCGGGTACTTGCACTGCCTCGGCTACACCTCCAGCTAGCATTTTCATGAGTGCGGGTGCTGCAGTTTTCTCCCGCAGTTTTTGCAAAGATTGGGCCGCTGCTTCCCGCACATAAAAATCAGGGCATTCCAAGCACTTAATTAACCCTGGTATAGCTGTATTATCACCTAACTTCCCCAATGCTCTGGCTGCGTTGCGCCGCAGTGGATAACCTCCCATTTCTGTTCTGTCAGCTTCATCCTCTAAGGCTGCAATCAAGGCATTGATCACATCTGGGCGGCGGACGCGAAATTTACCCAGCCACCAAGCTGCGTAATAGCGCAGACTTAAATCTGATGATTGCAGGTTAGCCAGTGCTACCTCTGGTGTCAACTGAGGCGCGGTTTCTGCTGAATATTCTGACGCAGTGGGTTCTCTCATTGCCAGGATATTAGTTTTCTATGGCGCTCAATGGGGAAATATTGATGATTTTGCCACCTAGGCGGTTAATCCGTTGCATTTCTTCGTTCATCCGACTGTATGGCACTGTGATAAACACGCTACCACTGCGACGGATATCGAATTTATTCTTGTCAGTTTCTGCGTTTTGGCGCAAGCCTACAACTTCATAACGAAATACTCGGCTGGCCGATGAAGAAACGCTACCGCCCCCAAGTGTGGTTTGACCGAACATTACTGCTATATCTCCTGTACGATGTGAGTAACCCTACCTTAAGCTGAGGTGATGCTGACAATTTTGCCGCCTTGTCGGTGGATTTGCTGAATCTTGTCAGAAAGTCGCTCATAAGGTACGATAATTGCTGTACTGCTCCGTCTGACACTGGGATAACCAGGTCCACGGATTGCTGTTACTTCAATGCGGTAGACGCGATCGCCCGTACCCACTGCATTTCCTAAAGCCTTTTTGGGAGCCACATCTGAAGCAGCACGGAAATTCCAGTTATCGTTGCTGCCTGATGGACCTACAATTGAAGAGGCTTTATTGCTAGCTAAATCCTGGGCTAAACGGGATTTAGCACCTTCTACCTGAGCGCGATCGCTGTTGGCATAACCCCGGTATAAGCGGAATAGACGGGTAAAGCCTACTGTTTTTTGCCCTGGTTGGGTTTCAAACCCACGATAATATGGGACAATATGATCACCGAAGTTATTTTGGTACTCTGGTGAATCAATGTAGGAGTCAATTTCCCCGTCGTAGCCTTGGCTCTGGTACAAATCTAAGTGGTAAGCCACTTCTGATTCATCATAGGGGGCGCGACCCAGGAGATGTTTGTAGTTAAGTTCGATTAACCTGGTTTGGAAATTGCGATAAAAAAACTTAGTTTTGTAGAGTTCTGACTTGGCAACGCTGCGGACAAACTCCCGCACTGTCAGGTTACCATCTCGCAGGAGTGATTCAGCGCTTACCAGACGTTCCGACGCCATCAAATAGTCGTTACCCAAAACCTGCCGATAAACAGCCCGGATTACAACTTCAACTTCATCTTTGCTGGCATTGGGGCGCAGTTCTAATCGAGGTGCATCACTAAAAGGCTCTGTTCCTAGCCTGGATGCTGCTGCTGTAATTGCCATTTTGCTTCACCTGTTGATTTGCATTTCGGCTATTTTTCCCGAGTGCCGAGTTTACTAAAGCTTTCCAATAAAACTTTGCCCGGAGCCAGATCCAACTGCTAGATGAGTCAGAACGGTTTTTTGGTTAACCTCAAAGCGTGACTCACTCCATCCAGAAATTGCATCCTTCCCCGGGCAAGAGACTATCTAGCTTAATGCGTTGATAGCATAGTCAAAGTAGGTATTAGCTTCGTTAGCAGCTTGTCCACTCAAACCATGATTAGCTTTCATGTATTTGATTGCTTCAACGTACCAGCTGGGGGACAAATCAAAGGAGCTGTTGATTTCAGCCAAGCCAGCAATCAAAAACTCATCCATGGGTCCAGTACCACCAGCAACTAAGCTGTAAGTAACAATCCGTAGGTAGTGACCGACATCACGAGCGCACTTAGCCTTACCACGGCTGTCAGCAGCAAACTGAGGCCCTGGTGTTTGGGTGGTGTAGGGGAATTTTTGGTATACAGCTTGGGTAGCACCATCAATCAAGCTTTGGGCGTTAGAGGTCAACGCGCGAGCAGCTTCCATGCTAGCAATAGCACGAACATAACGACCGTTAACTGCTTGTAGTTCGGTGTTGCTTAAGAAACGTCCTTGGGTATCCGCAGATGCGATCGCTTCGGTAATTGGTGTTTTAACCATCTTCTAAAATCTCCTTCGTATTTCGTAAATTTTTTTGGTACTGGAATTTCTCAGTGATATTAAGCAACAGCAGCCGCAGCACGGTCAAAGTAGCTAGCTACTTCAGAGATCAACTGGCTGCAATCACCTTTGGTGATCCCGTTGGGATCGTTAGCCACAGCTACAGCAGCATCTTTCATTTTTTGCACGCCAACAGCCACAGAAGATCCAGGAGTTCCCAGAGCTTGGTAGGTTTCGCGCAAACCATTCAAGCAGCGATCATCAAGAACACTAGCATCACCGGCTAAAATTGCGTAGGTGACGTAACGCAAGATAATTTCCATGTCACGCAAGCAAGCAGCCATGCGACGGTTGGTGTAAGCATTACCACCAGGAGCAATCAATTGGGGTTGTTCTTCAAACAAAGAACGAGCTGCGTTGGTCACAATAGCTGAAGCGTTGCTGGTGATGCGGTTAACAACGTCTAAACGCTTGTTGCCTTCTTTAACTACGTTGGTTAAAGCGTCTAGTTGCTCGTTGCTCAAAAACTCGCCTCTGGAGTCAGCTTGAGAAACTACCTTGGTAAATACGTCTAATGTCATGGACTTTAATCTCCTAATTCCTTAGTTCTGAGATGTCTAGATTAAAACTGGCAATGTTTTATCAAATTGGGAATGGTTGACAACAGACCCGATAGCAAACTGCTTGTTTTGATTTGTCTGTTTCTTCCCTCAATACTAGATTAACAAGTATTTATGAGAATCTGGGTTAATTTTATGAGAAACCCGCAAATTTGAATCAACTCATTGCTTGGTTTGACTTTGGTCTGTTATTTCCACCCCTCAGAATATGTTTATACAATGCTATAGATTCTTTATTTGTTACAAATTATGAATAAATAAGATGCGGGAATAAGAACACCCTCAAATCCTTTACATACAAGCAATCTAACTGAGTAAATGGGAAATTTTTCGCAACATTACTTCATATTTCACCCTCCTAGCCCAAGAAATCATCAATTTTATATTTTCTTAATTATTGCAGAATGCAAGTAAATACAGGACATTGGTCGTTTTGTCTGTAATTTGAGGGGATGCTGTTTTTATTAAGAGTTGTTAATTTGAACTTGGGAAAATTTACCATAACTGGCTAAAATTCATCTGTCCAAGGTAAAAAACAGCGGAAAAGTTTACAAATCTCAATATTGAGGAGGGGGGGAGTGTCAAAACTTCAGGACTCTACTCGTCGGCGGAGAATTTGCACTAAGGTATTAAATGTCGCCGGGGGGGTAGCTGTGACCGAGATCCACTCCTGAGAAACTGGATGTTGTAACTTGAGTCGCCAAGCGTGGAGTGCTTGACCGGGTAAGTTAACGCCCAGAGAACGACCAGAACCATAAACTGGGTCGCCGACAATGGGATGACCTATCTGAGCGCTATGGACACGAATTTGATGGGTGCGCCCGGTTTCTAACTGAAAATGGATTAATGTATAGTTACCCAAGCGTTCTGCTACCTGCCAATGAGTGATAGCAGACCTACCGCCTTTTTCTATGGGGACAACCGCCATTTTCTTTCTATCTTGGGGGTGGCGACCAATGGGGAGGTCTATCATACCATCAGCGGTTTTGGGCGCGCCGTAAACTACACCTAAATATGAGCGCCGTGCAGTTTTAGCCTGGAGTTGTGCTTGCAGGCTATGATAGGCTATGTCAGTTTTGGCGATCGCGATCGCCCCTGTGGTATCCTTATCTAAGCGATGGACAATTCCCGGACGTTGAACGCCGCCAATTCCAGGGAGATGGGGACAATGTGCTAACAAAGCATTCACCAGAGTACCATCAGGATGACCGGGAGCGGGATGGACAACTAAGCCAGCGGGTTTATTCAGGATTAGCAATTGGTCATCTTCATAGAGGATGTCCAAGGGTATATCTTGGGCTTGTAGTTCTAGATGGGTAACTTCTGGTATTTTTATACTAATGCGATCGCCTGGTTTCACAGGAATTTTTTTAGTTGTGCATACCTGATGATTGAGTTTTACATTACCCTCGACAATTAATTGCTGGATGCGAGAACGGGATAACTCTGGTAATTCTTGGGACACATAGCGGTCAAGGCGTTCCCCTGCTGTTTCGACTTCTAAATTAAATGCGATCACAATTGATAAATTCCCTATCTCCAAGCTGGTATGTGTCAACTCAGTTATGTTGACTGAAGGGAATTAATTCCCTGGGTCGGGTGTGGATAAGCAACGATTATACCTCATGTGTGGATAACCATCGCCCACACATCCTCTAACTATTAAATAAGACATATAACCTACACACACTTAAACCCAGAGCGATCGCCCTAAATAGATGTCATAATTAAAACAACCAGTCGGTTTTTAACCGAATCAAGCTTTCAGACAGGGAATTAATTCCCTGTCTCCGGTGTGGATAACTATCGCCAAAACATCCCCTCTAGGGTAGGGATTGTGGGACAAAACAGCTTTATTGGGGGCTAGTTGTCCACTTAGTTGCTAGTCTCACCGCCCATATACTTAATGCAGATGCACAGATAACTGCCAACCATGACCCCCAAAAAGGAAAGGTAACTGTACCAACGGCAATTGACCAGTGATTAACCAGTCGGATAAAATGTGATATTGCTACTAAGGCAAAAATCACCGCGGAAGTTACCAAATATGCTTTACTAATCATTTCTAGCCTCCCTTTGATTTTACTTAGGGATTGTGGCCTTTTAATTACAAGCCATTCTTCTATTGTGCATATAGTCAAGGGGTTTGATTGGGAAATCAGCATATTTGCAACAAATATTCACAGTCCCACAGATAGAAGCCTGTGGAAATGTCAAGAATTTTGCATTACGTAAAACACGTAACCGTAATATTCCGAATACTGGCGATAAAATTCAATCTCCATTTTTTCCATTTCGATTACTTCCATAGCCTCCAAATCATCTAAATATTCATTTTGTAAAACCTGTAGTTTTCTTTCTAAAGGTTCATAGTAGTTCCACCAGGCTGACTGTGGTAAGACCAAGTAATCTATGATTTTATAGCCAGTATTGGCGATGATGTTTAAATTACCAGCAACATCATTCATGGGTGGATAGGCCTGATCCCAAAAGTCCTTTAATGCTTTTGGTGGGTCTGGTCGCAGCCATGTCAATTCTGAAGCTGCTAAATAACCTTTATTTTTCAGGAAAACTTGCCATTGCCTTAATCCTGTTTCAAATCCAATAATATATATTGAACCTTCCGCCCAAATAACATCAAAAGTTTCCGGGGGGAAATCAAGATTAAACATATCAGCTTGGACTACAGTGATTTTTTTTGATAATCCTTGATTGATTACCCTTTGTTTGAGTTCTTCCACATAAACATCATGATTATCGATCGCCATAATTTCCCCATTGGTCAGATGGGCTAAATCCACAGTTTGCGCACCTGGTCCACAACCAATATCTAGAATTTGCGGACTTGGTGGTAAATCAACCATCTTGACAAAAGCACTTTGAGTATAGAGATAATCACCCGGCCCTTCCCTGGGTAAACCTTGATGGATTTGAAAAAATACCTGTTGCTGTTTATTATTCATGTTTAATTAGATATGGAAAAACTAGACCTTTAAATACACCTGAGTGATTCCGTCGCGCATTTGAATTTGTCGCCTTAACCACAACTTCTTGACTATTGTACCGATGAATGGGGTTTGCACCAAAAGCGATCGCAATAGAGGATACTTGCGTAATTTCTCCCCCTGGGCTGCTTCTTGTAACTGGAGTTGCTGGATGCCGATAATTTCCGGCTGGCGTTCTGCCTGAATCTGTGATAAAATCAGATCAATCTGATTATGATCGGCATTTCCTTGTAATAATGGTACTAAATAATTAGCCGCAACAATCACATCACGTAATGCCACATTGATACCCTGAGCGCGCACAGGGGACATAGGATGAGCCGCATCACCCAGCAACAGTAACCCTGGTATATGCCACTGGGGACAACTCCCCACCACCACAGATAGTTTTATAGGGGATGTAATACTTGCACTGTGTTGGCGAAAATGTTCTGCTAACCATGGGGGAGATAGGGAGGCGAAAACCTCCGCCCATGGCTGTTTATAGTCTGTGGGTTCATTGGGGGATATTACCCAGCCTAAATGTAATTTATCGGACTCTGCACCATGGAAAATGCTAAATATGCGATCGCCATTAACAATAGTGCGAAACACATTATCAGCAGCAAATTCAGCACTAGCAGCTAATTTAAACCAGAGAATATCTATATTTTTCGGCTGACATACTAATTTTAGTCCCGCACATTGGCGGACAATGGAGTTACGACCATCAGCGCCAATGACTAAATCACCAGTCAGTTGTCTTCCATCACTGAGTATAACACCGGTAACCCGTTGGTTATCTCTGGATAAATCTTTGACAGCCACACCCGGTATAAATTCAAAGTTATCATAGGTTTGAGCTTCCCTCATCAAAGCTTGGAGTAAGGGAGGTTGGGACACTAATGTACAGGGTTGCTGTGACCCCATGGGTTCCTCTACCCGGAATAACTGTTTACCCCCAAGAATAAACTCCCAGGCCTTGAGAGGTCGATGGGGAATCTGTTGTATTAATTCTAATAGTCCCATTTGGGCGATCGCATCTAAGCCACTAGGCATTAAACCCTCACCGCGAAATACTCGCCCAAAGTCTTTCGCAGCTTCTATGAGTGTGACTGTAACACCGCGTTTTACTAGGAGTACAGCTAGAGTAGCGCCTGTTGGTCCTGCGCCCACAATTATAACTTTTTTCATTAATTTAAACGGTAGTTTTACATTAGTTTAGCGCCACAACTTCTACCCATAATTTTCTCATTTCAAATTATTATCGGCTCCATTCTCATACATTCAATAGATCCTTACTTATGTACTATCAACTTGGCTAACTCCTATTATCTATAAGCATTGTGTCTTCTACCTCAAGATAGATATTTAAAATTGTTAAGAAGATAATAGAAATTTACTGCTTATCATATAGAGTAAGGAAGTTATATATCCAACAAGGAAATTTAGGATAGAGCAAGCTGATACCCTGTATTATCCGCGACAATCTTAATATTTTTTTAATGTCATAGATATCCAGAGGATAGCTCGGCAGAATAGGAATATAAGATAGTTTTCCACATCAACAAACGCCAAGTGCAAGTCAATCAAGTGTGTGAGATATATGGAGGGTAAAAATATCCATATGTGAGCCAGCTAAACCTTTGTATTCGTCTAAAAATGCAATAAAGAAAGTCATTTTGTAGACACAGAAATGGGAAAAATGTAGTAAATTGTGATTTGCAGTTCCTAATTTCACTATGTGGTTTAATCAACCATATACCTATTTTATTTGTAGGGTTTTATAGGGTTAGTGACAAGGGTATATTTCAAAAATCTGGAACCAAATTTGTATGGTGCAGCAACAAGATTGGACAAATTTTGCTTTACAACGTCCGAATTATTTTCCTGGACAATATCTCCTAGATGAAGATTTCGAGTTGGCGCATAAATATCTCAGCGATCGCCAACGTTATATCAATAGTAAGCTGCATTTAGCGGGGATCGTGGAAGGCCTAGAAGTAGAAGCCATGGCTGGGGAAACAGCAGTTACTGTTAAATCTGGTACAGCCATTGATGGAGAAGGTAATCTAATTGTATTAGCAGAAGAAAAAACCAACATCAAGATAAATTCTCTATGTTGGGTGTGTTTGCGCTATCATCAAGAGCCAAAAGTATTACAACAACCAGAAATACCAGATAGTTTCACGCGCTTTGCAGAAACTCCCCTTTTAACATTAGAAGCGATTGAAACCAAAGACGCTAAAACGGTGTTGTTAGCTAAACTCGTCGTAGAAAACGGACAAGTGCAAGTAGATAACAGTGTCCGCCAATATTCTGGGGCGAGGTTACCCAGTAGCCAAGGTGAAGAAATTAACCTCAGAAGTGATGGGCAATCTTTAGCGATTAAAGGTAACTTGAGTGTATCCGGGTCGTTAAAATTAGGGGAATCCCTGATTAGCTCTGTATCGGAAACAATCGCCACAGATAGCGATCGCACGGATGTAGTACCTTCAGAAAAAGCCGTTAAAAAACACATAGAAGCCAAAATTAAAGAGCGACTGGCGGCTTTAAATGCTCCCACAGAGGAAAAACCAGCAATTTCCCTCTCCAGTCAGCCAGATGGGCTGTATGGTTGGTCAACGGAAGGCGGTGGGGCTGAAGATATTTCATCTGTGATCAAGTTAATCTCCTATCGCGCTGGCCAGACCGCCACAAGGATCACCATTGAACGCGATACAGGTAATGTGGGTATTGGTACAACCAGTCCAGGGAGAAAACTAGATGTTAACGGTGTCATCCGCGCCTTGCATCTGGAGTCTACAAACCCGATGCGACAACGGATGTATCCCAATGAACCAATAATTTATCAAGATATTTTTGAGGCTAGAGATGCAGGGGCGATCGCTGTACACGGTGTCTTCAAAAAAGCACCTGGTGATTGGGAAACCAGACACACAATTAACAACCTCTGGAATGATCGTAAAATGCTCTGCTATGGAGGGTCAGAAGAAGATGATGCCGGGGCATTGGTCACCATTCCCGATGGATACAATACTGTCTGGATCAGAGTAAGTGGTGATACTTGGAACGTAGTCAAGGTACAGTTTTTAGATGGATATAAAGAAGACCTAGGACGGTGGGCAGCTGGTAGAAGATACGGTAATTGCTACTGTCCTGATGGTTCTCTCACTGATGGGAATGACACCACACACCAATGGCTACCGATTCCCGTTGGGAGAGCCGGTAAAGTCACCTTGATTTCCAAACAAGGTACTGAATTCTGGTTGTCTGGGTTGGCATTCAGTAAAAATCCTTGGTCTCACGCCACTCAAGCAGCCCTAGGATACCATTGGAAAATCAATGGCGGTGATGCCACAAGTTGGAATAACAAAGATTCTGACAGCTGGAATTGGGATACATATACAGTCATTCAACAGAAAACCAATTTAGAATTGATGGTTCCTTATGTGTGGTCAGGCAATGATAAGTTGCTGTATATGGTGGAGCATAACAACGACTGGAACGGTTGTATGCACAATGGCATTACTGTCAACGGTCATACCATGGAAAGATTTCTGGCAACCTATGATAATCCCTTTGCCCGTCATTGGAACAGCAAATCATTTAATCGCTATATCGCCGCGCGCATTCCGGCACATTTAATTCCCAAACCCACACCAGAACGTCCTGCTTTGCTGAAAGTCAAAATCGATATGAGTAAGCAAAATCGTGGACTTCATTTCCGAGAAATGGGTACTCATGATTTGGAAGTTCCCTATGGTTTCTGATCAAGATTAACACCTTTCAACAGCAAGTGAGACAGCAATGAAGGAACAACTGGAGAAACGCCTACAAGTACTAACAGTAGAGTACGAAGCTGGACAGAAAGCACTAGCTAATTTAGAAGCACAAAAAACCAGCCTGCGGGAAACTTTAATCCGCATCAGTGGGGCAATACAAGTATTAGAAGAAGAATTAGCTATTGCTAACAGGGAAAACAATCACAAACCCCAAGAAATTGACACCTCTACCCTAGAATTTATTGCCAAAAATTAAGTGCATAGAGTCAAACAAATAGGAATTTATTCATGCTAGATGACTTAGATAGCACCCTAGAAAAATTACTAACTCACGAATTACCAGAGTTAAAACGGTCAAGTGAAACCAACGTGGCTATTAGTTTTGATATGCCCTTTGAAGGTTCTATCAAACAAAAACCAGCCATTAACCTGTTTCTGTATGATGTCCGGGAAAATCTGGAAATGCGCAGTAGTGAATGGTCGGTGCAACGTCGCCAAAACGGTACAGCCGTTAAAAAACGTCCTCCAGCTAGGATAGATTGTTCCTATTTGATTACCGCTTGGGCTAATTCCGATGACCCCCAACAAGAACATCACATTTTGGGAGAAGTAATGAAATTATTGCTGCGTTATCGGACTTTACCAGCAGCAATTTTACAAGGTAGTTTAAAAGGACAAGAACCATTACCCGTAGGAGTTGGTTTACGTTCTAGCTACTTACAAAGTTTAGGGGAATTTTGGCAAGCAATTGGAGGAAAACCCAAAGCAGCACTCAATTACACAGTAACAATATCCGTACCTGTGGAAGAACCAGAAACAGAATTTCCTCTGGTACTTTATCAACGCACGGAAATTAACAGAATTTAATCACAGAATTTAAATTTAATAATTCTGCTAATTATTGATTGTGCCATACCTTAGCCCTGATTCCTCATGCTTAAATTGTTCTGCAACTACCATCGAAAAAATGCTAAAGCAACAACTATTTCAACATCAAATCATCATAGCTGGACAAGTTAAGGATGCCATCACAGGGCGAGGAATTTCCGGGGCTATGGTTAAGATTATTGACGCTCCTGATGAGTTTATTAACTCCGTCATCTTCAAGACTCAACTCCTAGGATTACCAGGCTCAATGCAGTGTCGCTCAGGGAATACCGACCTTGATTCATCCCCAGCAAGCCTACCTACAGCAATTCAAGAATTTCGACAAAACTTGAGAAATCCTCAGTTACATACTGCTGATAAGGTGCAATTATTCCAGGCTTTATTGGCAAATAATTACCTGAGTAGGCGGGATAAGTTTCAAGGGTATCAAGAAATTATTGACTATTTCCCCTACAACCCCAAAAATAAACAATCTCAACTAGGAAGAACTAAAACTATATTTGATGGTTGGTTCTATTTCAGAAATTTACCAGCAGGATGCTATCAATTAAAAGCATCTTTATTTGATGATCCCAGGCGTTATGCCAAGGGTCAAGGTCAAGTTGAAATGACGGATGATATAAATAATAAAAAGATTATTAAGGAGGATGAAAATTTTGCTGTATTTGATACTATTAATACAGTAGAGTTAAAATTACAACCAACAACGCTTATAGGCACAATCACCAGTGCGGATGATAACGACCCCATTGGCATGGCTAGAGTAGAAATTCAAGGGAGTAGAGACCACACTTTTAGCTCTACTGAAATCCTTAAACAATCACAGGGAGAATGGAATTATCGACTTGTTGGTATAGAAGCAAGTAATACTCCCATCACAGTCATAGTTTCAGCTAAAGGCTATCCCAAACAACAAAAACAAATCTATTTGCAAACAGGGGAAGTGAAATCATTAGATTTCCAATTAACCGTCAATTGAGATTTGCTCAATTCTCAATTGCATTTGTCCGATAATCACAATTATCAACAAAGGAAAAGATATCATGCCCACCTATTTTACCCCCGGTGTCTATGTTGAAGAAGTATCTTCAGGGGTAGCGCCGATTGTCGGTGTAGGAACGAGTACGGCCGGTTTTATTGGTATCATTACTCTAGCTGCAGCTACTGATGATACTGCAGCAGAAACTATACCAACTGCTGAAAGTGAAGTCAAACTGTGTACAAACTTCAGTGAATTTAAGAAATTTTTTGGGGATTTTTCCACTAATTCTGGTCAAAGTATCCTCGCCCATGCGGTTTATGGCTTCTTCAGAAATGGCGGAACTAGGTGTTTTGTCACTTGGGTAGCAGAAGAAGCAAACCTAGATGCAGCTTTGGATAAATTTGAAGCCATTGATGAAATTGCCATTGTTGCAGCGCCTGGGGTTACCAGTAAAACAGCCTTAGCAAAAATTGATATTCACTGCCGCAATTTAGGCGATCGCTTTGCTATTCTGGACACAGAAGAAGATATTCCCGTTGACTCCGACCAACTAAAACCGGGTAGTGACAAGCTACTAGGAAACTCAGATTATGCAGCTGTATATTATCCTTGGATTCAGGTTTACGACCCCGTAAGTAAAGAAGTGAAATTTGTTCCTCCCAGTGGACACATTGCTGGTATTTATGCGCGGGTCGATGATAAAAGGGGAGTTCACAAAGCACCTGCTAACGAACCAATTTTAGGCGCAGTTGGTTTAAAGCAGGATATCAGCAAAGCTAAACAAGCACCATTAAATAATGATGGTATCAATTGCATTCGTAATCTTAACGGTAACATCCGCATTTGGGGAGCACGGACATTAGGCGCAGGAAAAGATAATCCCGACTTCAAATATATTAATATTCGTCGTCACTTTAATTATCTGCGTGAGTCCATAGACGAAGGAACCCAATGGGTAGTATTTGAACCCAATACCCCAGAACTATGGGCAAAAATTCGCCGCAATATTACCGCATTCCTGACCAATGAATGGCGCAAAGGTGCATTATTTGGCTTAACGCCTGAAGAAGCATTCTTTGTCAAGTGCGATGCAGAAAATAATCCTGCAGAAACCCGCAAACTCGGTCAAGTAGTGACTGAAATTGGTGTCGCAGTCATAGAACCAGCAGAGTTTGTGATCTTCCGCATTAGCCAACTTGTGGAAGAGAAAAAATAACTTATTCACCTATTCCCTTAATTAACCTATGCAGACATCCACACACCTTAATTTAACCGCCCCTGGTGTCTATTTACAGGATATTCCTGCTATACCAGGTCAAGATTTACTCACGGGTGTTCCGGTGTTCTTGGGGGTTGCTGAGGTTAATAATTTTCCGGAAAATCATCATCCTGTACCGCAAATGCTCACACTCTGGACTCAGTTTGTGCAGTATTTTGGTAAACCATTACCTAATAGTTATTTAGGTCATGCGGTACGGGGATTCTTTGAAAATGGCGGTCGTCTGTGTTATGTGGTCGGTTTAAAAAAACACACTCTGGCAGAATTGCAACAGGGCTTACAGGCCATCGAAGCACTAGATATCATCGATTTAGTATGTGCGCCTGATATTCTGCAAAACTCTCCAGAAGAAGCTCTGGAAATGCAACAAGCTATACTGGAGCATTGTGACACAATGGGCGATCGCTTTGCCATTCTTGATGCTTTCAATATCTCCAAAACCGAAGATATCAAAGTGGTGAAAGCACAACAACAAGGATTAATTGGTGATAATGGTGCGCTCTATACTCCCTGGTTGAACATAGAAAACGCCTCCTGTAACATTCCTCCTTGTGGTCATATTGCGGGAATTTATGCGCGTAATGATTCCCAAGTTGGCGTTTATCGCGCCCCCGCTAACTATTTATTAGAAGGAGTTTTGGATTTAAGTCTTTTATTTTCCGATGTAGATTGGCAAATATTAAACTCAGCAACAGGAGGCGGAGTTAACTGTATTCGCAGTTTTAGAAGTCGGGGAATTAGAGTTTGGGGTTCACGCACCTTAAGTCAAAATCCCGAATGGCAATATATCAACATTCGCCGCCTCAAAATCACTATTCTGCGGTGGGTAGAACGTCATTTAATCGATGCTGTATTTGAACCTAATAATACAGATTTATGGGTAAGGATAGAGCGGGAATTAACAGTTTACTTAGAAACTCTTTGGGAACAGGGAGCAATTCAGGGGGAAACTACAGAAGAGGCGTTTTATGTCAAATGTGACGCACAAACCAACCCGCCAGAAATCCGTAAGACTGGAAGGATAGTTACCGAAATTGGTTTCGCGCCTACTACTCCCAGTGAATTTATTTTGATTTCCTTAGTTCACGGTAGTAGCGGCGTTAAATTTGTCGAATCTTAGTAATTTCAGGAGCAATTATCATGCCTAATGTTAAAGATACCCATGATCCATTTAATGGTTATAATTTCTGGGTAGAGTGGGATGGTATCGTCCATGCAGGTTTTAGAGAATGTGCTGGTTTGAACGCCACTAGAGCCGTGATTGAATATCGAGAAGGTACAGACAAAAGTTTGGGACAAAGAAAAGTACCTGGTTTAAATAGCTTTGGTAATATCAGCCTCAAACGAGGAATTACTGATAATGATGAACTGTGGAAATGGCACAAAGATTTATTAGATGGTAAAGAAATCGAGCGCAAAAACGTTTCTATTATTCTCGCTAATGACTTAGGAGAAGAAACAATTAGATGGAACCTAGAAAATTGTTGGCCGACTAATTGGAGCGGTCCAGATTTTAATGCTACTGCTAGCGAAATAGCAATAGAATCACTAGAATTTGTTCACGAAGGAATCACCGTTGGTTAATGTGAGGAAAAATGCACCAGACTGAATTTCTTTTTACCCTACCTCGTGGCTATATCGATGCAGAAGGAAACCTTCATCGTGAAGGAACTATGCGACTATCAACAGCTTTTGATGAAATCGCCCCTCTGCGCGACCCCAGGGTACAGAGAAATCCTGGTTATCTGGTGATTATTCTGCTAGCACGAGTGATTACTAAGCTAGGAACTTTAGACCAACTCAATACCAAAATTATTGAAGAATTATTTTCTGGGGATTTGGTTTACCTGCAAGACTTTTACCAACGAATTAATCAAAATGGTCATACACGCTTTCAGGTTTCCTGTCCCCATTGCGGTGGTGAGTTTGAAGTCGAAACTTCCCCAGTGGGGGAGTAGTTTGCTACCCCTCAGAACGTCTTCTAGAGGAGGTAGCTTACCTTTCCTATCACTTTAATTGGTCTTATGACCAAGTAATGAATATGGAACATTGGGAAAGACAACAGTGGGTAGCTCAAGTAGCGCGTATTAATCAGCAGATTAATCAGCAGTCAGGTAATACTAATTAAATATTGATCGGTTATCTCAATAGGGGATATTTATGGCAAAATCGCAAAAAAAAAACAACAGTAATTCCGACAAGAACGCCCATGACCCCTATATGGCTTTCAATTTTATGGTAGAAATTGATGGTTTAACAGTCGGTGGCTTTTCAGAAGTTACAGGATTAAGCAGCAGACTGGAGTTAGAAAGTTATGTAGAAGGGGGTGTTCATCACCGTGTTCATCAATTCCCCAAATATATGACTTATCCCAATTTAGTTTTGGTGCGGGGACTGGGGGAAAGAGATGATTTATGGAAGTGGTATGAAGATGCTACCAGAGGTAAAATTCGTCTCATTAACGGTACAATCATGGTGCGAGATGGTCAGCAATCAAAATTAATTGCCTGGAACTTTAAAAAAGCTTATCCAGTAGCTTGGGAAGGACCACAATTAAATGCTAGTAATAGCTCACAAGTGGCTTTTGAACGTTTAGAATTAGTCCATCGGGGAGTTTATAAAGCTTAATAAAAATGGTAATAATCTCAGCATTGGATGCCAGAATATAACTAATTAAAAATCTACAATGACATCTACTAATTTACCAACATGGCAAAGACATCTTAATCCGCAACTTGTCAAAAGATTTCATAATCTGTTGACAAAACCGGGGGTTATTAATATTCGCATGGGGAGAAATATTATTGAGCGATCGCCCGATCTTTTTCACCGCTTACCTCTACTCGCTCAACAAATGCAGCGTTGGTCAACTACCATTGATTTAAAATCAGAATCAACCCCTATTATTTATATTCAAAATCAATACCATAAAAATCAAGCCACAGAAGCTATAAATCCTAGCTTATCATCATCAGATATTGGTCAAATTAACCAGCAAATTCCAGTTGTTAAAGCTAAAGCAATTACAGTTAAAGAAACTGCTGGAGAAAATCAGCGATCGCAATCAACACCATTAGTTTTACAACCATATAATTCTTTAGCTAATTTAGACACAAATATTTCTACTCAATCCGAAACTACAAAAACGGATTTTTTACCGAGTCAAACTCATAAATTAGTATCATCAAACTCAACCACAGAAAAAAGTGATTTCTCAGAAATTCCCATTCAACGTAAGTTAGATACAACCTCATCACCCAGTGTCAGCTTACCAGTAGTTTCCGCTGAAAAATCTTTCCCAAATCAGTCATCACAAGACATCCCTCTAGTTAATGTAGTTAATCCCAACTCTCCCATTGGAGAAACTACATCAACCTCCGAAATTCCCATTCAACGTAAGTTAGATACCACATCACCCAGTATCAGCTTACCAGTAGTTACCGCCGATAACTCCCTCACAAATCAATCCTCACAAGATATCCCTCTGGTTAATGTAGTTAATCCCAACTCTTCCATTGGG